>CAYPAC010000107.1:0-4675 GCA_964408615.1 uncultured Methanosarcinales archaeon | reverse complement strand
ACGTGCGATCAAACGGTAAAGGATGTTCTCCTATGATTTTGCGCAGGTTTTTTGATGCATATTCCATTACGATAAAAGGTTCTTCGCTGTCTTGATAAGCGTGTATGTTGACAATGTTTGGGTGTCCTGAGAGTTTTTCGAGTGCATTTTTTTCTCGTCGTAGTCTGTCGCGGTGTTCTGGCGTGACGATTTTCATTGCAAGGTTTTTTGCAATGCCTCTTGGGTGTACGCGAAGAATTTTGCTTTCTTTTGACGTAGCAATTGCGCCTATTATTTTGTAGCCGCTAATTTCTTCCCCTCTATCGAATGGTCCTACGCCGTCTCTTAATGGCATGCTGGTTGCGAGAACATAGTTATATTTAAACCTTGCTAAATAAAATCCTCGAAGATTTTCCACGAGTCTATGACTGGTGGTCAGATAGGTGGAAAATCTTCGGGACTATATTGGAAGACAAAAGCAATTAATAAGAAATTGTTGTCTTCCAATATCAACCAAAGACAGTTAGATATGTCTTTGGTTATAAAAGAAAATCGACCCGAGCCCGAAGGGCGAGAATCCGACCAGTCTCTGACTGGTCGTGGTCGATTTTCTTTTTAGAATAAAAAATTATTTCTTCTGTGCGAGCCACCATAGTTTGTGCAGTGCTGCCAGTCCGACTAATACATACACGACTTTTCCTGCAAGACTTCCCATTCCTAATAGTGCGTCAACTAAATTGTAATTGAATGCTCCTACGAGTCCCCAGTTGAGTCCTCCAACAATTAACAAGACTTTTGTCACCCAGCATAGCCACGAGTCTTTTGATTTTGCTTTTGGTGCTGGTTTTGTTTTTGCCATAATATCACCTCTTTGATACAGGTTGATTACTTTTGGTGTTTTTAATCTTTTCGGCAGAAATCTTTATAAACAACCCTCTTTTGTTGTGTCGTATGGCTCGTCTTAGGAAGTTTGTTGCATACAGGCCTTTGAAACGTCCGTATACAAGGTATAGTAAATATAAACAGCAGTGTTATGTCAGAGCGCGTCCTGTTTGTAAGGTTGTTAGTTTTGACCTTGGCGAATTATCTCAGGAGTTTGAGTTTAATCTTACTTTGGTTTCAAAGTCTAGTTTGCAAATTCGTGATAATGCTATAGAAGCAGCAAGACAAACAAGCAATCGTTTGTTGGAGAAAACTGTTGGCAAGATTGGTTATGCTATGAAGGTTAGGATTTATCCGCACCATATTTTGCGTGAAAATCCTTTGGCAAGTGGTGCTGGTGCTGACCGTATGAGCACTGGCATGGCGCATAATTATGGCAAACCGATTGGTGTTGCTGCTCAGGTTAAAAAAGGCCAGGCGTTGTTTTCATTAAAGGTTAATAAGGAAAATATTGATACTGCGCGTCTTGCTTTGAAGCGTGCATCGTACAAGCTTCCTTGCTCGTGCTCTATTGTCACTGAGAAAAATCAGTTGTATAAGGCTCCTGAAGCCAAGCCTGTTGAAATGCTGGCGTGATAAAAAAAGAGGTGAACTGTATGCCGAAAGTTAATCCACGTACAACTCGCGATGTTGCAGATGCATTGCGTGATTTGAAGAACTGGGTTTTTGTTTTTGCAAAAGAATATGCTCTTCCGAAAGAAGCGCTTAACAAATTGCATGAAAAGATTGACGAGCTTGGTGACAAGTTGAAGAATGTTGAGTGTAAATAGTTATTTTAGTCTTTTCTTAAATTCTTCAATCAGTTTCGTCTCAGCAGGGTCTGCTCCATTTTTCATTCCTAAATGATATGATGTTAGGTCTCCTAAATATATTGCAGTCATTATCTTAACCAAGAGAGAGTCTCCTTTTAAAACAATTTCTGTTATTGTTGTTCCTTGTTTTTTGATGATTTCTTTTAACAGCTCAATTCTTTTTTGTATGCGTGCATTGTCATTTTCGTCTCTTAATAGTATTACGTGAAATCCTTCTTGTCGTCGCGTGTATGCCATCATTTCGTTGTGGTTCATTTCAGGAACAACGTTCCAGAATGCGTGTTGTTTTGAGTTTTCATTGATTGCTTGTTTCCACCTTAATGCTACTGCTTCAAATGTGGGTGATGCATAAATGAGTGGAATTTTTCCGAACAATGATTCTGCTAAGTCTTGTGCTTTTTGTTTTAGTTGTGGTGCGTGCAGTGCATCAATTGTTTTTATCAGTACTTCTCTGTTAAGTTTTAACAATTTTGAGTTGTGAAGGACGACAAGCACAGGAAACAAAAGATAAGCTATTGCCGAGCGTGGCGGTATTCCCTCAGGTACAATTATTACTTTTGCATCTGTTGCAATTTGTTTTAGTTTTCCCCCTGAACATATGCAAACTATTTTTGCTCTTTTTTTTGCTGCTTCTTTGTATGCTGACAACGTTTCTTCTGTGTTGCCGGAGTATGATATTGCAATTACGAGTGTTTTGTTGTTGACAAATGCTGGAATTGTGTAGTCTTTGTTGACAAAAACAGGAATTTTCTCTTCGTGCATAACTGTTTTTATCAGGTTTGCAGGTATGCCGCTTCCTCCCATTCCTGTGACGAGAATATTGTCCACTTCTTCTTCAACTTTTATTCCTTGTGCCAGTTTTATTGCTTCTCTTATCTGGTGTGGCAGGTCTTCGATTACTTTAATGTATTCCATTTGTTTTGTAGTCGTAGTAGTTATATATAATGATTTCGAACCTCAAAATTAATAAATCCATTGAGGTGTTATTCTGATATGTCGCTTGATTATCAGTTATTTCAGTTTATTAACAGTTTTGCAGGGATTTTTTCGTTGTTAGATTTTATGATGGTTGCAATTACTGATTTTGGTGTTCCTTTATTGGCAATTATCGCGCTTTCTGTTTGCAAAAAAAAGAATTTGTACAAAATGTTGTTTGCTGTATGGCTTGTTTTTATTGTTGATTTTTTTGTTAAACTTTTATTTTTCCGCCCGCGTCCTTTTGTTTCTCATGAGGTTAATCTTTTGGTTGACCATTTGAAGACTGCGAGTTTTCCAAGCCGTCATACTGATTTGGCTTTTGTATTTGCCCAGTCTGTTTTTTTTGTAGACAAAAAAACAGGATTTCTGGCATTTGCTGTCGCATTGCTTGTTGGTTTTTCGCGTATTTTTGTTGGCGTGCATTACCCGTTTGATGTTCTCGCAGGCGTTTTTTTTGGTATTGCAGGAGCTTTTGCTGCATTTAGGATTATAGATTATTTTTGGAAGCGTGATTAGTATGGAGTACAATTTGCTTGTTCATTATTTTCAGGATGTGGGGTACCTTTCTGCAAGAAGGGAGATTGAACGTCATCTTATTTCATTGGGTGATAAGAAAGCATTGATTGAAAAATCTCGTGACGGTAGTGTTGTTGGCGTTAGGACTGTTCTTGAGCCGAAAGAACTTATTCAGGAATTGAAAGAAAAATTTGTTCAGAATCCTTCAGAGTTTTCTTCTACTGAGAAATGGATTCCTGTTGAAACTTGGTGTGCGGCAGGTGTTGAGAACATAAAAAAGGCAGTTTCTGGAATGATAGAACAAATTAATAATAATGATCGCTGGTCTGCAGAGGTTGAGACTTGGGGTCGTGGTCCTTTTGTTGAGGAAATTTTGCAGATTCTTAAGCACATTATTTCTGCGCGTTTTGTTGAGGTTTCTTCTTCCAAAATTGTTTTTGTTGAATTTCAGGGTTCAGAAGCTGCAATCTCAATTTTAAAGCCAGATGACATATTTTTGGTGGTGAGAGTATGATTATTTGTCAGCTTTGAAGCCGGTTTATTATAACAATAGAAAACGCAAAAGTCAACTATTGATAATTATTTTTTTCAGTTCAGCTATGGCTTCAAAATCAGCATCTTTTGTTATGAGTGTTAAATTATTTTCAATCACTAAACTGGCAATAATTAAATCTGCTAATGACAGTTGAATTCCTTTCTTATCGTAAGTATGTTATAGTTGTGCTAAAATACCTGCAGTATTTCTTGTTGTGTGGAGGATTGCAAATTTGTTGAGAAATTCTAATAATTCTTCTTTGTTTTTAATATTTTTTTCTTGTATGCCGAGGAGAAACTCAAATTGTGTTACGAAACTTATTTTTGCAGGCGCAGGATCAGTTAGGCACAGTTTGCGTAACTGTTCAATTATTTTCTTATTTCGCCTTTCAATCTCAATTAAAACTGATGTGTCGAGAACAAAGGTCATGTTCTGAAGCCGTATTCTTTTCTCACGTGTGTGGTTGTTTTTTCAAGCTCTTCTGCTTCTTCATCACTTAGTATTTTTTTCCCTGCTAATATTTCTTTCCAGAATGTTTTTGTTGTTTTTTCGTATTCTGTGAGCATTGTTTTGAAGAACAGCCCTAATTTTAAATCATTCTTCGCCGCAAACGTTTTGAATGTCAGCCAAGTTTCATCGTCAACATCCTTAATAGTTTTAACTTCAGTCATTGCAGGTAATAAAGTATTACTTGTATTTAAAGATTGTTGTGGTGGTGAAGATATAGTGGAAGACATAAATAATTATTAGGTTTAGTATGTCTTCCACTATTACCTAAAGACATCTATTTGTCTATTAATTCATATCTTTAGGTATAATTTTAAAAGGCAGATACGTTAAGAAGTTTTTGCGTGAGGGTTGCGGACGTGCCGGAGTGGCCAAACGGGCACGGTTCAGAGCCGTGTAGCTTAGT
>CAYPAC010000106.1:0-4740 GCA_964408615.1 uncultured Methanosarcinales archaeon | reverse complement strand
AATCATTTACTGGCTGTTAACAAGACTACTGATGTTCATACCAACACAAACAACAGCAATAATCGTTGCAGCAATGCTTATCGCACTATTTTATCTGTCATGGTTCAGGAATTATGTAAAAGATGTTGTTCTTAAGATTGAGTAAAGCTTATAAACAATCGATTTCATCTTTATATACTAAAAAGAGGTAAGATGCAAAAGGCACAAATAACAATCTACATAATTCTCGGACTAATACTGATGCTAAGCATTGCACTTGTAAGTTATGTTACACAAAAAAAAGAATTAGCGCCAACAGAAGTCATACACGTGCCAGAAGAAGCAAAACCAGTACATGAATTTGTCACAAGCTGTCTGACACAAATTGAACAAAACGCAGTTGTACAATTAGGACTGCAAGGAGGCTATTTATACATACCAAGAGAAATAGAACGAACACCAACATCATACTTATCACTTGATGCAGAACACAAATTCAAACTCCCCTACTGGTATTACGAAGGACAAGACAGAACACCAAACATAGAAGACCTACAAAACCAGCTCGACAGATTCTTGAGAGAGAACAACCAATTATGCACAAGCTTTGAAAAATTTGAGCCGGCAGTAATAGAAATAATAGACGACATAAAACCACAAACAATCATAGGAGAAGAAACAGTCACGTTCACCATCAAATGGCCGATGCTAATAAAAATCAGCGAAAGAACAACAAAAATAGAAAACTTTGCAATCCAACTGCCAGTCAAACTAAAACAAGCATGGCAATTAGCAAACAATGTAATGCAAACAGAAAACAAAATAGCATTCTTTGAAAACAGAACAATAGACTTCATGTCAGCAAACGAAAACACACCAACAGACGGACTAATATTTGAGTGCGGAGTAAAAAAATGGCATCTCGACGACATAAAAAAAGAACTGCAAGAAATACTTTACTATAATTTGCCGCGCATAAGAGTAAGCAACACACAACACACACCATACGACGATGCAAGAACTGCATACCAAAACCTTGCAAGAGCACGAACAAGCATGCTAAAAAAACTCGAACAAGGCGTTTCTTTAGACGAACAAAAACCACCAACAAGCATACCAGATGATGCCTACGAATATTTCAAAATGACACTCGATGCAGGCAATGCACCAACAAAACTCAAAACAGCATTTTCTTATTTGCCAGAATGGGGCATGATGATAGCGGCACAACCAGCAGACGGAAAAATACTAAAAACAAACATGGCAAAAGGCATAAGAAAATACCTGCCATTCTTATGCATCAACCAATGGCACTTTACTTATGATATAATTTATCCAGTAAAATTAGTTGTAAAAGACGAAACAGCATTCCTGAACAAAGGATACATATTTCAGATAGCATTCCCAATCATAATTAACAACAATGCACCAGAAAGAGTATTATTTGGAGTGCAAAAATTCAAAACACCAGTCTTTTATGAAGACTTCTGCGGACTGCCGAGTGAGAATGTTGCAGACATACGCGCAAAAGGATTTATAGAAGATTTGCCAATAGCTGTTGAGCTAAAAGACGCAAACATCACATACCAATGCTTCACACAAGCATGCGAACTCGGACTAACAAAAACAGACGAAGGAGCATATCGTTTGAGAACACAACTGCCACAAGGATGCAGTAATCCCATCATTAGTGCAAGCAAAGAAGGATATCTGCCAGCACAAGACGTGCTAACAAGCGAAAGACTGGATTTGTTATTGACACGATTGAAAAAAATGAAAGTAAAAGTAGTTGTACATTCATACAACCCAACAGACGAAAAATATATCGGAACAAAAGAAGACTTAATGCCTAATCAAAAAGTATCAATAAGAATATCATTACGCGACAAAGAATTTGACCAATACAAAGAATATCCACGCGATACAGAAATAGAATTAGTAGAAGGAAAAGCAAGCTATGATATTGATGCATTACTGATGTCAAACGACGTCAACATAGGCGGCTACATCGCAGAAGCAGTAAACATCAGCTATTCAGACATAGCAGACAAAGATACAATTGTGATAAATGTTGTAGAATTCAAACAACATCCAATCAACCAACAACAAAGAGGAGAGATGACACAGTTTTTATATTCAAATGAAGAATACGTAAAAGAACTAAAACCGAGGTTTAGATGACAACAGAACTAATCTTTTCATTCAACAAACTAACAAGTTCAGGCTGACCACGATGAAAAAAATCAGGAATGTCCAAACAAACAATACGTTTTTGCAAATACAGCTTAGGAAAACGCTTAGAAATCTCACGACACTGAGCATATTAAATTATTACAATAACATCAGCCCAAGAAAGCTCTTTTTCAGTAATTGGATTCCTGTTAAACAAACCAGCAGACTTAGTCTCAAATCTACTCTTAAAAATCTCTTCAGCAGTCTTACTCCGATTCTCGTTCTGATTACAAACAAACAAAACATTCATAATACTAAATACAAACATTTACAAGATTTAAAGTTTACTCAAATAATCAAATTAATCATTGCGCCGATGGCGGCAGGTGCGACGGTCATGTCACTTCGTTCCACGCCCTGCGTGACATCCCGAAGGGACAACCCCTGTCACGCCGCACGCCACATCGGCGCTGGTGAGGCAAGGGATGCTCCATCCGGGATGCCGAACGAGGACATTGAGCAAAGCGAAATGTCCGACAGCGCCATTGGGGTGGCGTGCGGTGAAATAATATGAAGAAAATATCAGTGCTCACAACAATCATTGTTTTACTACTCCCACTTATTGTATTTGCTCAAGAAAATCAGGAAACACCAATAACTGCAGACCTACCACAATATTCAAGGTCAACAACAATAGACATTAGAGGAACAGCAGGTGTTAATGAAACTGTCGAATTGTTCATCAAAGACATCAAAAGACGAGAAACAAAAACAAACAATGAAGGGCAATTCTTTTTTAACAGCGTACACCTGCCGGAAACAAACAATGAAATAAAACTAAAAACAACAACTGCAGAATCCATGCTGAACAACGTTCAGCAAGACACCGCAATGGTGCAAACCTATAACGTTACTGTTGATTTAGAAGTGCCGCGATTAAAAGTATTGAATTTCAGTTCTCTGGCAACACAACCAACTCTTAACATTCCAATAGAAATCAACAAGCCAGCAACAATAAATTACACAACAACCGGCGGAGAAGAACAAACAATCGCATTAGAACAAGGCGGCAGAACAACAATAACACTGCAGTTACAAGAAGGACAAAATGAAATAACCATAACAGCAACAGACAAAGCAGGACACATAACAAAGTACACCAATAGAACAACACTCGACACAGTACAACCACAAATATACGAAACAAACTTAGCACAGATTAGCTCAACATACATCCCAGATATTGTTATTAAAGGAGTGCTGAACAAAAAAGCAACAGTATTTCTTTATTTAAATGATGAAAAAAAACCAGCAGAATACACAATATCAAAAGACGACGGAACATTTGAAATACCAGTTGTACTAAAAAGAGACATAAAAGTAACAACAAGTAAAAAAAGAGCAGAAATAGAAACAGGAGAAGGATGGAAAAACAAAATAAAAATAGAAGCAGTCGACATAGCAGGAAGAAAATCAGCACCAGTTAGTGCAGATGTTGTTTATTCGTTGTGCGGCTTTGGAAGCTGGTTTGACGTCAAAATAAGCAAGCCAACACCAGACAAGCTAACACCACGATTCATACTCGAAGGAATACAAGAAGTAGGGCTGTTGTTTAATGCAACATACAAAGGAACAAACAAAATAAGAATAGGACAAATCGTTGCAACAAACGCACAACTAAGCCCAGAAATCGAAGGAGACTACGACAACGGACTAACAGATGTAAGCTTAATCACACAAGCAAGCCCAAAAAGCATTCTCGGATATTTACAAGTATTGTTCAGGCCATTTACATTTGACGAACAAATGACAACATATGACAAAGAAAAAAACATCAGCATGCACAGAGCAAGTGCGCGCGGACCAAAAGGAGGAACAGGAACAGCACTAACAGGACAATACAAAAATTGTTTAACGCCCGGCGTTGGCTGTATGAAATTATTTTTGGAAATCACAATACCATTTGACGAAGAAATACCAAAACAAATAGTAGACCCAAGAACACAAAGAACTGTGCCAAAAGTACAATTAGAAAAAAGAGTGCAAAAAACCTGCGTGCCAATAGAAATGATGATGGACATACCAGTACCACCAGCAAAAATACCAAAAAACTTTTTGCGAGCCGCAATAAAATTCTTAGACAAAACAACAGACGCAATGGATGCAGTACTCGAACCTTTGACGACTGTTGGAAATTATGTATTGTACTCCTGCATGGCATCAACAGCATGGCTCTACATCGACGAAGTAAGAGAAACATGGAACTGCGACGTACAAGAAGTGTTAGGAGCAATACAAGAAGGCGCAGGACAAGAAAAAGCACGCTTTGACAAAAAAATAGCACAAGCAGGACTATGCGACGCAGCATATACTGGAAAAGATAAAGAAAAAGCACGCGAAAACTGCAAAAGCTGTCAAAAAAGCATAGAAACAACAAAAGAATTCCAATACGAAATACTACAACCAATATGCGACCGCGTCGCGTGTCCCAGCGCGCCAACACTACAAACACACATCAAAGAAGCAAACGAATTAGAAGCGATAGAAGGAGTACCGCCAGCACCAGACTGGGAAAGATTCAAAATAGGC
>CAYPAC010000105.1:2987-4780 GCA_964408615.1 uncultured Methanosarcinales archaeon | reverse complement strand
CTCGCCTGCCACAACTTATTTTTTTGGCTCACACGACTTTCGGGACTGAACCGTTTTCTAATCATTGAAAAGCTTGCACGTGCCGCCAAGATTTTTAATATGTTCAACTGATATTGTTGCTTGTTGTGTGAGTTGTTCTGTTGTGTTAAATTGCATTGTTTTTACAGCGTCTTCAATGCGGAGTGCTGTGTTTCCTTTTTCGAAAATGTTTGTTACAGTTATTTTGAGTGGAGTGTTGTCGATTGTAAATCTTGCTTGGTTGCCTTCAACAATTGTTTTGCAGTGCAGTGACGGATCTCGAACGCAGACTCCCGCAGCATAGTTGGTTGGCACGCAGATGTCTCTTCTGAATGTACAGTCTGTTGGCGTACAGCAGTGATTTTCAGGTATGCATTTGTTTTGTGCTTGGCAGAACTTTGTTCCTTGTGTGCAGTCGCAGGCTTCTTTTTCTGCATTCCATTCTTCGTAATAATCACATGTTTGCGGTGATAAATGGCATTTGTTGTTTTCTGCACAGAAGTGTTCATCATCACAATCATCTTGTATGCAGCATCCTTCTGTCGGAATGCAGGTTCCATTACATGATTTATATTTGTCAGCGCAAACACATTCTCCGCCGCTACATTGTTCATTCTGCCCGCACATAACATTTGCGCATTTTTGTTTTTCTGCAAGTTTTTCTGCAAATTCTGTTTCTGGTGTGGTTGCAACAAGTGTGTTTTGTTGTTGGCAGCCTGTTAATAATAAGAGTAATAGTACTATGCTTGCCAAAAGCATGATTTGTAATCGTGCCATACTTTATTATTAAACACTGTTCTTTATAAATCTCACGGGTTTTTGTGAGAAAAGTATTTATAGAAGTTCTGCAGAAATTATGAGTATGAGGCATATTTGGGTTTTTGGAATAATTTTTGTTTGTATGCTTGTAATTGCAGGTTGTTCAAAAGATTCGTTGCCGTACAAGTCTTTGTCTGACACAAAGCTTTCGTCACCAACAGGCAAGGTTGTTGCGGATGTTCAAAAACAGTCCGTGTCTATTGTTGAAGAAACACCTGCTGAAAGTTCTGATGCTGTAAAAACTGCTTCAAATCTCGCGTCTTGTCATGATACTGATTATGGCAAGATGACAACTGCTGCGGGTAAAGTAAAGGGCACTCTTAATGATGGTTCTGATTTTGAGGAAAGTGATGCTTGTGTTGGTGATGTTTTGTATGAATATTATTGCGAGGGTTCGTCAGCAGAATTTTTTAAGGAAGTTTGTAACCGTGGTTGCAAGAATGGTTTTTGTATTTAGATTAAAAACAATTGTAAGAATTCTTCTTCCATGAAATGAAGTTTTCCCGGAATGATAATGCATTGCGGCAGTTTTGTAAATTTGTATTGTTTTAATTGTTCTGTTGTTCCATACGTTATTTCTTTATTGTTTGTTCCAAGCCCTGCACACCCAATTATTTTTTTGTAATTGTTCAAAACACTTGCCTTTAATTTTTTTTCAACTTCTTCAAGATATTGTATTCCTGCATTTATGTTCATGCAGACTTTTTCTGCAGGTTTTAAGTCAAGCAAGATGAGTGTGTGAAGTCCTCTTGATAAATTTTCTTTTATTGTATTGTATGGCGTTTCTGGCGGTGTTTCTTGTTCTGTAAAAGGTATGCTTGTTGTTGGTCCGAATTTGTACAATTGCAGTCCTGTTTCTGTTATTGCGATGAATATTGATGCGTTATGTATTATTTCTGTTTTGATGTTTAATTTTTTTGCCCTTAATAATAAATCTGTATGTGTTGTTGCCGCAA
>CAYPAC010000105.1:0-2977 GCA_964408615.1 uncultured Methanosarcinales archaeon | reverse complement strand
TCAAGTTCTTGGAGTGGCGTTCCAATGACAGATGTGTAGTTTTCGAGATATACTTCTTCACATTTCTTTATGGCTTCAATGCCTTTTATTGTGATGTCTTTTTCATCACCTAAACCAATACCTATGAAATATAATGTCATGCTTTCTGCAAGCGATTGCTATTTTTAAACATGTGGTATGGAACACAGAAATCTTTTTATATGCTGTATTATGAATGCGTTTAATTACCTAAAAAGGTGGTGTAAATGAGAAAAATTTGTATTATTAATCAGAAAGGCGGTGTTGGAAAAACAACCACTGTTGTTAATCTTGCACACGGGCTTGCTGCTGTTGGAAAGAAAGTATTGGTTATTGACCTTGACCCGCAGGGCAATGTTAGTACTTGTTTAAATTCTCGCAGTGAGCGTGATATTTATGATATTCTTGTTGGCAGTGATAATGCTTCTTTGTGTGCCAAGCGCGTGACTGACAATCTTGATATTATTTCGAGTAAGGAAACATTGACTAAAGCTGAAGTTTTGCTGGCTGGCGAGCAAAGCAGGGAAACTGTTCTGAAAAGAAAGCTTTCAACAGTTACTGGTTATGATTTTGTTTTACTTGACTGCGCACCTTCATTAGGATTGCTGAACCAAAATGCAATGTTGTATGCTGATGAAATATTTATTCCAACATCAACTGATGCTTTAGGAGTTGTCGGGTTAACTACGATGATTAAGGCAATTGATAAACTGAATGAAGTGTTTAATCATAATGCCAAAATAACGCAGGTTATTCCAACGCTGTATGATACGCGAAGTAAAATTTGTAAGAGTACTTTGCAGGATTTGAAAAATAATTTTGACGGCGTGCTTGCAGACCCGATTCACACCAGTTCTAAGCTAAAGGAAGCGCCCAAGTTTGGCAAGTCTATTTTTGAGTACGACAAAAAAGGCAGAGGGTCAAAGGATTATTCGGCTCTTGTTGAGCGTGTTTTGGGTGTTCAATCTGTGGTTTCAGCGCCTGTGCCTTCTGTTGCTGTCCCTGTAGAAATGCCTGCGGCTTAATTAGTAAAAATTGTTTGTGCTTTTCTTGCATAGTTTAATGGATTTTCTGTTGCAAGAATTTCTTTTATGCTTAAATAAGGTGTTACTTGTCCGCTTATTTTTTGGAATGCTTTTTGTCCTTTTTTTGTTAGTGCAAGATTTTTTTCTTGATATGAAACAAATTTTTTTGTTTCAAGTGTTTCTAAATTTTTGTATAACGCGCGTTCTTTTTTTGGCGCTAAATTCATCTTTCTGGCTATTGTTATGAACTCTGATTTTGTTATTGCAAGCTTTAATGGTTTGTCTGTGAATTTATTGTTGGTTTTCTTGTAGAATTCTCCTAATGAGAAAAGAATGAAGCTTTCCACTGAAGTCAGGCTCATAAGATATGTTATTATTGCTTGGTTTATAATTGTTACGAGATAAAAATCGAAAAATAGCAAGATTTTTAAACATTGAAAGTGACCTTATTATATCAAAAAGGAGGTATTCAAAATGGACTGTGATTTAGCGTATTGCAGTAAGTGCAAAGGTGTTAAACATGCAGTATTGGGCGCTTTAATTTTGCTCAATGCGTTTTATTGGCCTATGTGGCTTGGTCTTGATGGCTGGCTTAAGTTTTTTGGCGCGCTATTTTTGTTAGGAGGTCTTTTGCGTGCAGTAAAGCCAAGTTGTGGTTGTCCAGGCACTTGTCCGACACCTGCTGTGGGTAAAAAGAAGAAATAATTTTTTCTTTTTTTTTTATTCTTTGCTGAAGTCTGCTTCTATTGTTTCAACAATCTTTACCCAGTCATTTTTTTTCATGAAAATGCTGATTGTTTGTTCTCCTGCATTGAAATCAATTTCGTCATATTGCAGCAATGATTTATCAGCATAAACTTTGATGTTGAACAAATTTCCAAATGGAGGAACTGCACCGGGTATGCAGTTTGTTATTTCTTGCACTTGCTCAGGACTAGCTAAGCTTGCGCTGTCTGTGTTCAATATTTTTTTTATTTTGTTAAAATCTATCTTTTTTTCTGCTGAGAGAACAAACTGATAAAATCTTCCATGGCTTCTTATTATCATTGCTTTTGCTCCCTGTTTGAGTGCTTGTTCTCTCGGAATGCCCATCAAACTTTCTCTCACTTCAGCTGCTTTTTGTGATGTTGGCGTTGGTTCATGCTCAAGTACTTTGTAATTTATTTTATTTTCACCCAATAATTTTTTTATTCGTTCAAAAACATCTCTGCCCATATCATGTGAAAAAAGTATGGTGTTTATAAGATTAGTGTACGAAGCTTTTTATCTAACTTGATAATGAGAGGAAATTGATGTCATCTGTCTACAAACTTGTTGGGCTTGAACAGCATATTATTGAGGAGATTGAGTCAAATCTTACTGCTGTTGCCAGCGTGCTTAGCTGGGGCAAGTCTCGTGATGCGGCAGTAAAGCCATATGTTTGTTATGCGTCTTCCCCCATCACAACCGGCTGTCGTATGTATTCTTTATTCAGGGAACACAATGTTTCAAATATTGGCGAACTTGCAAAGATTAATCCTGATTTTTTCAAGAACAAAATTTTGCGTGCAAACATTGATGATGGTGAAGAATTTGGCAGTGTTGTTAGGCAGTCGAACAGGTATGATGCTGTTGTTGTTCCTGCTACTTTTTTTGCAAAGGGCTGGGCGCAGGAGCATTACATGGCTTTTTGGGAAGAAGTCATAAAGCGTTTTTCTGACGCAATTCATTTTAATGACAACTGGCAGTATTCTAATGGTTGTGTTGATGAGTTCAGGATTGGTCTTGAGAATGGGAAAGAATTGTATGAAGGGTTAACTGTTGTTCAGCTGAATCCAAAAACTGGTTTGGAAAAAATAAAATGCGCTATTGAAGAAGTTTCAAGTATTGGTGCTGATGTTAAGTCTTTGTATAATCCTCAAAAATTTTCCACAAGTCTGTGACTGGTGGTCGGA
>CAYPAC010000104.1:0-4791 GCA_964408615.1 uncultured Methanosarcinales archaeon | reverse complement strand
TGTTCCGATGCAGTCTTAAACGTTAATTTCTCCCTTGATGGTATGGAAAAAACGCACGACATAATTCGAAATGTTCCTGGCAATTTCAGAAAGCTCGTATCGGCAGTGGCTAAAATTCAGCCAGTGCGTCAAGAACACAAGAATTTTTTTATTAACATTAATTCAGTTATTACCGCTGCTAATTATCAAGAGATGTATGAAGTGATGGAATTTGTGAAAACACTGGATATTGACACGCATTCATTAGAAGTGGTTCGTCCCTCAATGTTAGGGGGGGAGGTAACGCTTCCTCCAACAAGTGCTTTGGAAAAGATTTACAAGACGCATATTAAGAATAGTTTATTTTATTTTGAACGCGTGTGTGCAAGGCGTGATTTTTCTTTTATTGATAGGTTATTGCACAAAATTTTTTATGTGGGGAAAATAATTTATTTGCACAAGAACCAATTGAGGGTGTTGTCAGGCAAAAAATTAACAATGTATTGTCAGGCTGGAAAAAAGACTGCATCTATTCATGCGAATGGCAAAGTTGGTGTTTGTGAATTGCTTACGCCGTTAGATCATTTGAAAAATGCAAACTTTGATTTTAAGAGCATTCTGTATTCTGAGAAAGCAGAAGCTGTTAAGAAAAGAATTAAGGAGGAACATTGCAGTTGCACGCATTGTGTGTTCTTGCATAAATCTATGGAAGCAAATGCAACGGTGAGTTTGTTTAAAATTCCTTGGAGTTATGTTGCATTTAGATGGTTTAAGCTACTATGACGTCGCGCAAAAAGAAAATTTCTGTGGTCATACCAACGTACAAAAGGGAGAGCATTCTTAAAAGAACACTCTTTGCTCTAAATGAGCAATCATTTAAGGATTTTGAAGTGATCGTTGTTGATGATGGTGGGAAGTTAACCAAAGAATTAATTTCTCGCTTAAAAAAGCAGCTTGCCTTTCCACTCATCTTTGTTGAGCAAGATCACTTCGGACCTGCTGCTGCGCGTAACTATGGTGTCAGGAGAGCACATGGTGATTATGTTTTGTTTATCGGAGATGATATGGTTCCCCATAAGGATTGCCAATCCTTCGGCAGCAATTATTGGGTGTGTTGAGTGGCATCCGGATTTGAGAATCACGCAGTTCATGCGTTTTTTGGCGCCAAATGGCCCTCAGTTTTCTTTCGGCGCTATTGATGATAAGAATAAGCTATCGTTTCGTTTTTTTTACACTGCAAATGTTTCTTTGCAAAGAAAGATGGTTGTAGAGAACGTATTTGATGGGGATTTTAGAGATGCAGCTGGTGAAGATATTGAGCTTGGGTATAGTCTTCAAAAAAGAGGTGTGCAGTTTGTATACTGTCCAAATGCAATAGTTTTTCATTATCACGAAATTTCTGTTGGTAATTTCTTGGATAGAAATGAGAAAGTTGTTGCATCGTATAAAGTGTTGTTTCAGAAACATCCTGAAATAAAGAACGAGTTGGTACCAACGTACATTCATCTGAAAATCTTTTTGTTTAAAATCACTGCGTTGGTTCTGTCTATTCTCAGAATGCGTGAAAATAAGTTATTCTTCAAATGTGTGATAACTGGTGATTTCTATAATAAGCTAAAGAGAATTATCTAGGTTTGTTGTTGCGCAAATGCCACAGTTTCGCCCGTTCAACAAACAGATAAAACGTCATTAAAATGCTGAAGACAAGGCCATGAATGCCATCTTTGTAATTCTTTTTAATAATGAAGTAATAAGGAAGAAATAGTGCTGGTTCGATGAAGAGACTATAAAGGTTGGCTTTGATTTTTTTCTTGAGCAGGCCGCCGAGCTGTCCGTCATGGAGTAATTTCGCGTCAAATGTAGTGTAATAATTCATTTTGTTGATGAAGGTTTCGATATCAGGATAGCCGTAATGATAAATAGGGTTTTGTATTCTTCCAATGCTTCCTTGTACAATTAATGGTTTGTGTGAGCAGAGATGGGGATAGCTGCCTTTGCCGGTTCTGAAGAGGCGGATAATTTTTGTTTTAGTCCATAAAGGGCCAATAAATTCTTTGCCGAAAAAGACTTGTTTGAAATTAAAATAAAATCCGTTGTGTTGTGTTTGTTGTATTTTTGAAAGGATTTCTTGTTTGCATGATTCGGTGATGATTTCATCAGCATCGATTGATAATATCCATTTTTTTGTTGCTAAAGAAAAGCCGTAATTTTTGTTATCTAGCACGGCGTCATACTGGCCGCCTTTTCGTGAATAAACACGTCGTGTGTGTTTTTTTGCGATCTTAACAGTATTGTCTATGCTTCCGTTGTCAATAACAATAATTTCATCCACCCAGCGGATACTCTTAAGACAGTTTTCAATATTTTTTTCTTCGTTCTTTACAACTAAAACAGCAGAGATGCTTGTCGGTTGCATTGTATGATGGATTTAAGGGAAGGTTTAAAAATGTGCGGTGTACGTAAACAATGAAATGAGTCTGAAGACTATTTTTCTCATTAACCCTTCAGAGAGGCATTTGTTGGAAAATGCAGGTGACCGTTGTCCATTAGGTGTATTGTATTTGTCATCATTTCTGAAAGAGAAAGGATACAGCACGTACATTTGGGATTTAAATCATGATGATGCGGATGCCATGATGATGGAAGCAGAAAGACTTAATGTACAACATTTTTGTATTACAATCGCAACGCCGTTGTATCAGCATGCATTGTGTTTGGCGCAAAAGATAAGGCATACGTTCCCTCAGGCAGTACTAATTGCAGGTGGAAATCACTTGACTGATAATCCGTATGAGCAAAAAACAGGCGTTTATTTTAATTATGTTGTTGTTGGTGATGGTGAAGAGGGTATTTTAAGAATTCTTGAGGGGAAGGCAGACCAACAAATTGTTTACAGTAAACCAATAGAGAATCTTGATAGTCTTCCAATTCCAGATTATGAAGGGGTAGATATTGATAAGTACAAAATGTTTGTAGACGGCAAGCCAGGTGCGCTTATCGTGACTAGTAGAGGGTGTAAGTATAACTGTTCTTACTGCGGCAGTGCATCGAGTTTAAATAAAGTAAAAATGAAAACATATCGTGAAAGAAGTCCTCTAAATGTTATTGAAGAGATGGAAATTTTATATCAAAAGTATGGTAAAAGGGGGTTTTATTTCGGAGATGATATTTTTACCAAGAACAAAGCGAGAGTTATAGAATTGTGTGAATTAATAAAACAGAAATTTCCTGGCATTACATGGCGTGCGACAACGCGTGCAGATTTACTTGATGAAGAATTAGTGCAGGTAATGAAATCTGCAGGTTGTAGTATTATTTGTTTAGGAATAGAAAGCGGAAATGATATGATTCTAAGAAATATCCAAAAAGGATTAACGACGCTTCAAAACAGAAAAGGGGTTGAATTGTGTCATTCTGTTGGAATTAAAGTAAAAGGATTTTTTATCTTTCCTTTACCGGGAGATACTGAAGAAACGTTTAAAGAAACACTGGAGTTTGCAAAGAGCTTAAAATTGGAATATTGTGATATCTATCCTTTGACTCCGTATCCAGGAACACAGTTTTGGAACAATCCTGAGAAATATGGTTTAGAGATAATTAAGCCATTAGGCAGTGATTGGGATAATTATTATCAGGTTGGTAAGTCTGGTGCTAATCATGAGCTTAAGTTTAAGCATCCTAATTTCAGTCAAGAAAGGATTATTGAACTTATAACGCGCTTTCAGAAAGAGATTGCATTGGGTGGTTTGACGTATGGATAATTCGGTTGGTTATATGACATTTCAAACAGAATTATCCATTAGAGAATTCTGTGTTTTGTTATATAAGCCACAGAATTATCTATATTAATAAATTTGAATTTCACTCTGTTGACATTCACCTAATCATAAAATTCAAATGTTTTAGGTGCGTAATTTCTTTTATTCTTAGAACAAAGCAAAGAATTAAGTAAATTGCTAAAGACATTATTATTGTTATTATCATCGTGAGAGTGCTGTTTGTGGTTTTTCTTAACATTAGCATGAATAAAATTGGAGGAATAATTGCAAGAATTATTTTTGTGAGGAATTTAATAATGTTGATTCTGGAATGCTTTGACCATAGTTTTTTAAGAAGAATAATCACAATACCGCAGGATATCCAGTATGTTATTGAAACTGCTGCTGCAAGTCCTGTAGTTCCATAAGTGAGGAGCATTGAATTTAGAATTGTGTTTAATGCAAGCATTAATACGAATAAAATTACACTTTTTTTAACTTGTCCTGTAGCAATGAGCGCATTGTAGAGTATTGGGAATAACCCGAATGCTATTAACCCTGTAGAGTAGTATGCAAGTGCATTCGCGGTTTTTATTGTTGCTTCAGCATCAAAAGCGCCTCTTTCTAGTATTGTTCTGATGAGTTCTTCTCTTAAAACTATGAATGCAAGGCTTATTGGCAGAAGTATAAAAACAGTGAACCTTGTTGTTGTGGTGAGAAGATTTGTAAAATTATTTATTTTTGAGTCATCCAATGCATTTTTTGTAAAGCTCGGAAAGCTTGCTGTTGCAATTGAGTTTGAGATTAAAAGCACAGGGAATGATGCAATTGAATACCCATAATTAAGTACTGATACGCTTCCGACTGATAAAAATGAGGCAAATGCGTTATTTATTATTTTGGCCAGGTAGTAGAGAATTGTTGTCAGCCATAAGGGGATGGACAATAATAACATTTGTTTAATTTGTGAGTGTGTTGGAAGTAATATCTTGTATGCAAATCCTGTTTTTGATAGCTGAAGATATTGACAAACTATTCCAATGCCACTTCCAAT
>CAYPAC010000103.1:0-4845 GCA_964408615.1 uncultured Methanosarcinales archaeon | reverse complement strand
GTAGTTTATGATTTTAAAAACGTGTTAAGACAGACAGGGTGGAGTTGGAATGAAGTCATAAATACTTTCTATCCAAGACAACTAATGCGAACAAGCAAAGGGGAATACGTTTTTATTAAAGAAGTGTGGAGACCGAGCTATACAAAAACCGTAATTTTCAGGGATCAACCAATAATATTACAATACCAGTCTCCGCTCGGATACGAACGTTATGTAAAAGACTTGGATAGAATGTTACATTCTTTTGAATTTAAGGAGAAAATAAGTAATAACTGAAAAATAGCTATACTGAGTGAGGATAAAAATGAAGAAATGTGAACATTGCCAAAAAGAAAATTCAGTAACCAAAAAATATTGTATTTCTTGCGGTAAAAAGCTGTTTGAAAAACCGCGTGGTGCTAAAAACAGCAAGAAGGGAAAAATAATTTATTGGTTAATAGCATTTTTCTTGACCCTTAGTAGTGCTTGGCGTAGTGGCAACACTTGGAACCTTTTGGAATTTTTCGGACAATTGTTTGGTTGGTGGTTGTTCTATTTAGTTTTGCGTGACGGTTTCGGTTGCTTTAGTAACAGTAATGGTTGTAAAAAGGTTTAGCAAGAAGGACAGAAAGAAAAATGGTGAATTACAAAGCTGCTTTTTGGTTTTTGTTGTTTTTGGTAGTTTTTGTTAACAAAGAAGAAATAATACAGTATTATGATGATAGTCTTAAAGCCCCAATATCTGCTGTTGTGGCAGACATTCCTTCTGGTGCGAAAGAACTTTTTACTCCAGAACCAGCCATTTCACAAAAAACAAAGGATATTGAACAAGCAATACTAAAATATACTAACCTTAAAAGAAGAAAAAATGGACTTCCAGCACTAAAATGGGACGCTAAGCTAGCAGAAATTGCCAGAGAACACAGTTTAGACATGACTCAAAACAATTTCTTCTCCCACGATAACCTAAAGGGAGAAGACCCAACAGCTAGAGCAAAAAGAAATAATTACGGCACACGTAAATATTTACGTGGTGGCGCATACATGATTGGAATCGCTGAGAATATAGGTAAAATGCCAACTGGACAAACAACAGAAGGTTACGTTAACTCAGATGCGGATAGTATAGGAAAAGCACACGTGGAAAACTGGATGGAAAGTTCTGGACATCGAGCCAATATGTTAGAACAGAATTATGATGTTATTGGCGTAGGCGTAGCTTACGATGGCACTTATTACGTTGCAACACAAAACTTCAAATAAAAAAGATTTACTTGCATTCTTCACAATAAAAGAATTTGTATTTGTTTATTTTTGTCTCTTTAGGAACTAAATCAATTACGCCAGTATTGCAATTGCTACAACGAGCACGCACGATTAATTCACCCTTCAATTCACCTGTAACAACAAAATTCTGCCCCATAAAACGAACCATGATGTATTGTGGAATAAAAAGGTTATTAAAAAAAAACACACGGCAGGTGTAAAAACCCCACAACATAAAATGCTTTAATGCTTCCAAAAAACCCACCCTTCCCCTTTCTGAAATTTTTGTTTCATTAATATACTTTTTTCAGGATATTTTCTACCAGAAACAACTTCAGAATAAGATTTAATATTTATGCCTTTTTCAATTAACACTCTTCTAATAATATTTGGATTATAACCTGTTTTTTCAGACACTTGTTTTAGACCAACATTCTTAGGAGAATACATTTCAATAATTTCTTGTTCTTCTTCTAAAGATAGCTTAACCTTTTTATGACTTTCTCCACCCGTTTTAACTTGAGAGAGTGTTTTGATTAGAACGTTACGCTCTTTCAATATTCTTTTAATCACGCAAGGATCGCAATCAAAATATTTTGCAACTTCTGTTAGCCCAACATTTTGTTTATTATACATTTCAATTATTGCATTTGCATCAATTTGCATTTTTTGAAAAACAGCTATTTTTTCATTAAATGGGGTTTCACTAATTGCTTTTCTTATTTTTTCAATTGCTTCATTGATTTTTCTCATATGGGGAACAATAATGTACAGGTTATTTCTGAAACCATTTTCATCTAAGATTTTCCTTCTTTGTTCGTAGTATTCATCAAGACTTCCTTGCGCATTGAAAACATGGTAATCCACAAAAACTTTGTCTTTAAGAACATAATCAAATTCTTTCCCACCAACCCGTACATGCACATTCTTTCTCTCAATTGGCACATCAGCAAATCCTTTTTCATAAATAATTCTGTATGTATTACATTCATTTTTTGAATCAAAAACACAATCCATAAAAATAGATTGAGCACGTTCTCTGCTCTTGTTTTTTCTCTGTGTTTGCAGTCCTTTTAATGCATTTTCTCTTGCCATTCCAGGATGCAACTTGTAAGTTAAGGAACTCCAATAACTCTTTATAGCAGTGCCACTGTACTTAGCTGCATGTGCAAGACCACCTTTAACTCCATTCTGATGTCTTTCTTCAGGTGAAAGTTTTAGAAAGTTGTATCTTAATTCAGGATGTTTTTCGTGACTTATTGTACCTGCTTTACTGCATTTTTCTCTTTCTGCATCAGAACAGAATTGCGCATTTGGAAATTGTTCTTTATATTCTCTGCTCGTTATATTATGCACTCTTAAATGTCCATTAAGACTCCGTAATTCTTTGCCGCAGAGTTCACATTTTACAGTGTCGTAACTCATAATCAATTAAAATCTATTTTATTTATAAATTTAGTCCATCATAATGTTTAATTTTTGAAAAAAAGGTTAGCCAGTGCAAGCCTGCTATTTCTTAGTATTTTTGAGGAATGAAAAAAAAAGCTACCCTTAAAATCACACATGAAGAAATAGAAAGTTTTATTTAGTCAAATACTCACATTATTAGTAAAAAAACGAAAGTTTAAATATTACCATCAAAAAAAGAGGTGTGCTTATGGTAGAAAAGGAAATTATTATTAATGGTATAAAAACCACCGCTAATGTTTTTGAATCTTCTGAAGAAGATGATTCTGAAGATTAATTTTTTTTAGCTTTAATTAGTTCTTCGGGCTTAAAAACCTTATCGTAAAATTTCTCTTTTGCAGGATGTAACGACCACCCTGCACATGCTTTTTTATCATGTGTGCAAACAGGCATATCAAACTTTTGGGCGATAAGTAAATGTAATGCATCTTTAAAATCAAGATTTGATTTTCCAATATGGTCTAGTAATGCCGCAGTGACGTTCAATTCTTTAAAGTCCGTAATCTCCCAAACATTATGTTCCTTCAAAACATTGAAATATAATTCTCGCGCTTGCGAAGGTGTTTTTTTATGTTCCTTTCTTAACTGGTGCATGACCTCCATTCGTGTTAATGCAGACGTCACTAAATCATATCCTTCTAATTTCAATTTTGATAAAGTTCCCCCTGTCTTTATTTTTCGTGTCCAATTTGGCTTTTTCATAAGATTCAAAACTTCACTATAAATCAAGTTCGCATTAAGGTATAGTGGTTTTGATAAACTATTTTTTTGCTTCACAACATGACTGCCCACACAAAGATGTATATAACATTTTCTTTTCCAAGGTAAAGAATCGACTAATTGTTTATCCTTCTGCTTAATTGGGCAATAGTCTGCAATTCTTTTAAAGGTAATTTGTTTAATACCTTTCGCTGTGGCAAGACGGTTATGCCAGAGATTGTAATACATCCAGTTAGGTTTTTGTTCTTGGAAGCATTTTACATTTTTGCATTTTGTGACAAAACATCAGACTTAGGGCGCACCCTTGATTGACGGCAAAGGTACTCCACATTTGCTTGCCCAAACGTGCCCAGTAATACATTTTTGGCAATTGTTAAGGCAAGTTTGTATGCAAAACCATCACTGTCAAGGCTAAGCATTTTTTTGAAAAACATTAATTCCTGCCTTTCAACATCACTTAACCTTATTGAAAGAATATCTTGCTTTGGCTTTTCACCAGCCAAATGTTTAAGCGCAAAAACAGGCTTTTTGAAAGGACTTATGTATTCTGGTTCTTCTGATGCTGTTTGTTCTTCAACCATTTTTTCATTACCCGATATAGTTTGTTATTTTTCTGTTTTTGAACAGGCCTTTTGCGCGCCATTGCTTTGGCGTATCATATTCTTCGTCATCATCAAACTCATCACTTACATTCACTGGAGCAATCGTTAAAAAATCAATTCGTGACTTAGTAATTCTTAATTCACAAATGAGCGGTTGACCGAACACGCGCTGCATTTTCCGCAACTTGTTCAACAACACAAAACAATCATTCATTCACACACCACCTGTTATGATTGTTGGAAAAAATAAGAACAAGTTAATACTATAAAAAATACCAATCACCATTCCCATACCCACATTGTCCACACAAAACTTTAATAAAAGAAACCAATTAAGTAATAATATTTGATAGTTGACCCAAACCCTAACCCAAAAAACTCGAAAGCAAAAGCTTAATAAGACAAATAAGTATAGTATAATATATCTTATGTATTCTAAAACCCCCTTAATCCCCCAAAAAACGAAAAACAAATGTTTTAAAAAGAAAAAAGTGAAGTTAAGTATAAGTATGTAATAAGGATACACCCCTAACCCACTAAACCAGCATTTTCCCACACTTTCCCGCCTTTTTAGTCTATTTTTAGTCATTTTTTGTTGCCTTCCTTCTGTTTCTGTAAGCAATAAACACAAATGCGACGCCCGTGATGCCAACGCATGTGACGAAAATACACGCGTAAACGACAAAAAAAACACTTACGCAACCTTTTTTTATGATGAGTCACGATAACACCTCTCTTTTTTTGAAAGGGATTAGTGTGTTTTCAATCTTCAAGATTCGTTCTTTCCTAACAACACGGTCTTTCGTTCCAC
>CAYPAC010000102.1:1578-4879 GCA_964408615.1 uncultured Methanosarcinales archaeon | reverse complement strand
ATCTCTAATGCTTCAACATATGCCTGAATAGCCTCGCGAATGTTCTTCATTGCTTCTTCAACAGTTTTGCCTTGGCTAACACAACCAGGTAACGTAGGACATTCAGCAACCCACCAACCATCTTCACCTTTATACAAAACAACGTGTCGCATATTTTCTTTGAAGTAAACTCACTTTTTAAACATTTCTGTGAGACAAAAAAGTCATAATGTTTATATAGCTGTTTCTGTTTCTTGCCACAATGCAAAAAGAAGATTTAGAAAGAGTAATTGACGCAAAAGTCAAACCATTAGTCGACAAAGCAATGCAGGATTTCTTAGGAATAACAATTGCAGAGATTGAAAAAGAACTTGCAGACAAACTAAAACACGCACCATTTATTGACTTTGAAATAACAACAAACATGCCATTCAAAAAAGCAAAAAAAATGTTCAAAAAACAATACCTGGCAAAACTATGCAGACTGCACTTAGGAAACTTAAGTGAAGTAGCAAATATCGCAGGCATTGATAGAAGAAGTGTTCACAGATTAGTAAAAGAATGCCGCATTGGTGTGGCAAACATCAGAGAAGAAACACATGAATACAACAAAAAAACATTTGTACAAGACGTAATCGAAGATGTAATAACTCCTTACAAAACAATAATTAATCCAACAAAATTCAAAGCACTATACAAACAAGCACCAGCACTCTCAACAAACATAGCAAAAATACTGCCAGACATACAGTTGAGCTTAAAAGAAGCAGAACACGAATTTGAAAAAAACTATTTTAAAAAAATACTCGAAGAAAACAAAGGAAACATCGCGGCAACAGCACGAAAAGCAGGACTAAGATACGAAACACTGCACAGAAAACTAAAGAAATTAGGACTATGAAAACATTCGAAATAATTTCAACAGAAAAAAAAGCACGTTACGGAATACTAACCACGCGCCACGGCATTGTAGAAACACCAACCTTCATGCCCGTAGCCACAAAAGCAAGCGTAAAATATTTGACACCAACAGAACTTGAAGAAGCAGGAACACAAGCAATCATAGCAAATGCATTCGTGCTTTCTTTAAGACCTGGGCTTGACGTCATAAGCAAACACAAAGGACTTCACGAATTCATGCAGTGGAACAAAACAATCTTCACAGACAGCGGCGGATTTCAAATGCTGGAAAAAAGTTTTTTTATAAAAAAAAATGAAAACGGAATAGAATTCAGAAACCCATTCAACGGAACAAAACTGTTCGCAACGCCAGAACTAATAGCAAAGATACAGCAAAAAATTCATTCAGACGTTGCAATGGTGCTTGATGATGTTGTGCAACATAACGCAACAAAAAAACAAGCAGAAGAAGCAGTCAAAAACACAACAAGCTGGGCACAAAGATTCCTGCAGACACACAAGGACAAAGAACAATTAGTGTTTGGAATAACACAAGGAGGAATGTTTGCAGATTTACGAAAACAAA
The DNA here is from genome assembly GCA_964408615.1 of uncultured Methanosarcinales archaeon. Classification (GTDB taxonomy): domain Archaea; phylum Nanobdellota; class Nanobdellia; order Woesearchaeales; family ARS49; genus JACQMU01. The sequence continues at coordinate 3,414 of CAYPAC010000102.1, read as the reverse complement.
GCGCAAAAGAAATCAACTCACTGTCTTTTGACGGCACAGCAATAGGAGGACTCTGCATTGGCGAAGATTTGAAAACGATGCATGAGATGCTACAAGCGTCAATTTCACAAATTGATACTGACAAACCACGATACTTAATGGGTGTTGGAAGTCCTTGTGACTTATTAGACGCAATAGAAGCAGGGGTTGACATTTTTTACAGCGCAATGCCAACAAGAAACGCAAGACACAATGAGTTACTAACAACAAATGGAAAACTTACGATTGACAAAAAAGAATTCTGCGATGACAATAACCCTGTTGACAAAAATTGTTCGTGCATGGTTTGCAAGAATTACACCCGAGCTTATCTTCATCACTTAGCACGATGCGGGGAAGAAACAGGACAAAGACTAAACTCACACCACAACATTTTTTTCATTCAAAATCTAATGAAACAGGCACAGGGAGCGATAAAAAAAGGAAAATTTACAATATTCAGAAAAGAATTTCTAAAACAATACAAAAAATGAAAACAACAGACTTTAAATATTATTTACCGCCAGAACTTATTGCACAAGAACCATTACAAGACAGAACCACATCACAATTAATGATTGTTGGAAAAACAATTGAACACAAAAAGTTTTCTGACATTATTAATTATTTACAAAAAGATGATGTTTTGGTGTTAAACAACACAAAAGTAATTCCAGCAAGACTATTTGGAAAGAAAAAAACAGGCGGCAAAGTAGAAATACTACTTGTTAATAAAATGACACGAAAACACTGGACTTGTTTAGTCAAGGGAAAAAACCTGAATACTGGCACCGAACTATTCTTTGACGACTTCATAAAAGGAACACTTACAAGAAAAAACAATGATTTCGAAATAAATTTTAACAAACCAACACGAAATTTTTTGGAAAAATTGGGAAATATGCCAACACCACCATACATCAAGAAAAAATTGGAAGATAAAGAAAAGTACAATACTGTTTTTGCACAAAAAAAAGGCTCAATCGCGGCGCCAACAGCAGGACTGCATTTTACCAAAGAATTATTTGAGAAGATAAAAGAAAAAGAGGTAAAAATTGTGTTTGTAACACTGCACGTCGGACTTGGAACATTTCTGCCAGTCAAAGAAGAAGAGATTGAAAAACACAAAATGCACAAAGAATATTTTGAGATAAACAAGAAAACTGCTGAAATAATAAACAACAGAAAGGGAAAACTATTTGTCTGCGGTACAACTGCATTGCGATGCCTGGAAACAGCTGCTGACAAAAAAGGAAAAATAGAAGCAATCAAAGGAACAACAAAACTATTTGTTTATCCACCATACAAGTTTAAACTCAAATTTGATGCGTTCATAACAAATTTTCATCTTCCAAAATCAACACTGTTAATGCTGGTTATGGCGGTTGCTGGAAGGGACAAAATTTTTGAAGTATATGAGACAGCAATCCGAGAAAAATACAGATTTTTCAGTTTTGGAGACGCAATGCTAATTTTGCGATAAGTTTATAATTATAGATTTTCTAATATAGATAATTGCGCAAGTTATATAACATTAGGCGCAATTATGTATCTCGATAACTGTGTTGCACGATGTGCTATAACTAACGCAGTTATCGATAATAAAAAAAATGAGACTAACACAACGAATAACAACACTAATTCTCGGAACAGCGCTAACACTAATTGGCTGCAAAGACTCTCGACATAAACAACCCCCGCCTGATTGTATAACAACTTATTCGCAATCAATCAGACCATACCGTAGTAATGAAAACTCACAAGAATATCTTGGACAAACATACGCAAACTTACTCATCGAGATAGATTACGACACAC
>CAYPAC010000102.1:0-1568 GCA_964408615.1 uncultured Methanosarcinales archaeon | reverse complement strand
AATACTATAACAATTGATGATTTAGCATTCGCAGAAAATATTACGCGCGATGAAAATACTGGAGCAGGAACCATAACAATCCACGTCTATTGGTTAACTGAAAAAATTGGCGATAATATTGTTGGAGTACAATACGGACCGTCGAGCATAGCATTATTAAGAATGCCCCGGAACAACACAGAAACATTAACTGCACTCTTACATGAAACAGGACATGTATTAGGCCTTGTTAACAAAGGAATTCCTGCACTAACAAACCACACAACTGACAAATTCCATTGCAGTACACTAAACTGCATCATGGAACCAAAAATAAACTATTCCGACAATTACTGCCAACCGTGCATTGACGACATAATTGCCGCAGGCGGGAGATGAAAATTAAAGTTTTACTAAGTCATCAAGAAATTCACTCAAAACTCTCTGCAGTAAATACTGGAGCACGATTAACGTTTCTGACAGTAACCTGCACATCTTTTGTAACAGTGTTAATACCATCAGTGGCGGTTACTGTGACTGTGTGAACTCCAGCATCATCAAAGTCTGTTTCGTAAGTATCTTTTTCCATCCAGCCGGAATATGACACTCTGACAGAATCACCATCAGGGTCAGAAACTTCAACAGGAATAGTGACAACATCACCCTCTTCAACATTAATCTCAAACTGCTTTAAGCTCAAAACAGGCGGGCGATTAGAAGATTCAACAGTAACCTTGAACTCTGCAGTTGTTTTAGCCTCTCCATCAGAAACTGTAACTTTAACTTGATAATTGCCAGCATCACCAATTTTTGTTTCCCAAACACCATTAGCATTCAAAGGAGCTGAAAAACTAAAAGACAAACTATCCCTATCAGCATCAGAAGCCTCTGGCTTAACAGTAATCTTGTCACCCTCTTTAATAACAATGTCGGAAATTAGCTCAAGCACAGGAGCACGATTAACCTTATTAACAACAACATTAACTTTACTTGAGGACGTGCTTGTACCATCAGACGCTCTGATTGTAACTTGGTATTTGCCAGCATCACCAAAAGTAGTTTTTTTAGTAGGACTGCTCATCCAGCCGCTAAATGATAACTCCACTTTGTCATTCTCTGCATCAGTAACAACAGGGTCGAGATTAACAGTCTCACCTTCATTCAACATAATATCAGGAATTGGCTGAATAACAGGAGCTTTATTCTTTGCAACAACAACAATTTTTACTTTCTGCGTTGCTTTGGACTTTCCATCAGAAGCAGTAATTGACACAACATGCTCACCTGCATCACCCACCTTTGTACGCCACCTGCCCTGATTGTCTAATGGAGGTGTAAAAGTGTAAGTAATTTTGTCACCATCAAGATCAATAGCTTTAAGATTCGGGAAAGAAACAAGCTGGCCCTCAAGAACAGTCTTTACAGGCATTTTGTCAGATGAAACAGATTCTTTCAGTTCAGTTTTTTTAGGAACTTCAACAATAGATTCTTCAGAAACAGGAACAGGCTCGACAACAGACTCCTCACTTTCACAACCAGCAGGAAGCTCAAAAGCTGATTTACAAGCTGCAAGAACAAGAAATGAAACA
>CAYPAC010000101.1:0-4912 GCA_964408615.1 uncultured Methanosarcinales archaeon | reverse complement strand
ACCACTACTTCTTGAAGTATTAACATGAACTCTATTAGATGACAAATTAACATCCATTGACAAGTTAGTGCCATTAGCTTGTACAATATTGAAGAACATTAGTTCTGCTTCGCCAGTGTCTCTGAAAGTAATTCTTGGACTGTTAGCAAAAGTGTAATTAGTCATTCTTTCATTGTCAATCAGACTAAAGTTAGAACCAAGAGCGGCTTTGATTGAGTAATTAGTGTTTTGGAATGAAGAGTTTGTAATGATTATTCCTGTTGAACCGTTGATTTCAAAGCCAGTGTTTCCAAGAACTGTTGTGTTTGTAAAATTATTATTGTTGCCATTTGTTAAAACATAAACTACTGCATTGTTATTTGTTTCAAATGTGTTGTTAAGAAGAACAGTATTTGTTGCTGACGTGATTCTTAATGCATTTGTTGTTGTGCTTCTTGCAATACTTCTTGTTATGTTATTGTTAGAACCTCCACTCAAAGAAAGTCCAATGCCACTACTTCCGCCAATAGCAGTACTATTTGTTATTGAGTTATTACTTGAGCTTGATGAAAAACTAATACCAGAACCACTACTTCCGCCTATACCTGTGCTGTCTGAAATGTTGTTTTTGTGGCTTGAAGAAATTGAGATGCCTGTTGAACTTGTTGCACTAAATGTACTATTTATAATTGAATTATTATTCGAATTCGCCGAAAGCCCAATTCCACCATTCCCAGCACTACCAGTACTACCATAAATAATGTTATTTGAACTTGATTCATCAACAGTAATGCCAATGCTTGCACTTCCTCCAATACCATCAGTGTTACTAATGAAACTGTTATTAGAATTATCCATATAAATTCCTTGAGCTCCAGAACTGCCACTATCACCAACACTATCAGAAATATTTGTGCCCAAACTAGAACTAAGCCAAAAACCTCTACCAGACCCTCCAGTCAGAATACCCGTACTTTGAATAATTGAGTTATTATCAGAACTGAAAACATTAATCCCAGAACCCGACGTTCCAGCACTGCCAGTACTATTTACAATATAATTATTATTAGACTCAGAATCCAAATAAATACCGCGACTAGAACTTCCAGTAGCTATTCCAACACTATAAGAAATATTATTATTTGAACTTGCATCTAGGAAAATGCCTCTTCCAGAACCTGCAGCAGTACCACGCGAATTATTTATGATGTTATTCCTGCTGGACAACAAATAAATACCATAAAGATTACCAACACTGTTTGAGAAATTAACATTATTCTTAATTGTGTTATTACTGCTATTAGTCAAGAACAAACCATACCCAGAAGAAGCACTGCCAGTATTATTCTCCAACACACTTCTCGCAGTATTATTCAACCAAATTCCATCAGTACTATTAGTAATGTTGTTGTTGAACAAAGAAATATTAACTGCAGACGAAACATTAATTCCTATACTAAAGTTTTGAATGTTGCAATTCTTTATCGTAATATTACTTAAACTAAATGCTGCTGTTATTGAAATATTAAATCCAGTGCTTGACGTGCCGTTGCCTGTAACATTAAATCCTAAGCAGTCAAACAGAATATTGCTTTGGTTAAAGTCAAAGCAAGCACCTGGCTGGTCTGCTAAAACATTTGTTGATAAATTAACACTTTCATTTACCAGTCCGCAACTGCTTGCCGCGCGGTATGTTGTAAAGCTTGAAACATTAAACTTGAATTCATTGTTTGTAATTGTGAATTCAGTGCATCTTGGTTCTCTGCAGTTCTCAAAATTGCTGAGGTCTGTGAAATCAACCTGCGGAATTGTCAAACTGCCAAGTCTGTTAATGTTGAATATTGTTATGTTTGCAGTCACATTCAAACCAAAACTTCGAGAAGTATTAACATGAATTCTATTTGATGAAAGATTCACATCGATTGAAAGATTTGTGCCATTGGCTTGAACAATGTTGAAGAACGTTAGTTCAGCTTGACCAGTATCACGGAAAGTAATTCTTGGACTGTTAGCAAAAGTGTAATTTGTCATTCTTTCGTTGTCGATCAAACTGAAATTACTGCCAAGAGCTGATTTTATGCTGTAAACAGTATTTTGGAAACTTGTGTTTGTTACCAAAACATTATCCGATGCATTGATTTCAAAGCCAGTGTTTCCAAGAACTGTTGTGTTCGTAAAATTATTATTGTTAGTGCCTGCAGGGAGGTATACTGCAATTGTGTTAGTGCTGGTGAACGTGTTGTTAAGGAAAACATTATTTGTAGTAGTGCCAAGTAATAATCCTCGACCGTCTGTGCTTGTTCCTGTATTTCCTGTGAGGGTGTTGCTTGCTGAATTGGCATCAATTCTAAAAGCCTGTCCATTCACACTTGTTGCATCATTATCAGTAAGAATGTTATTTGTTGTTGTTCCATAAAGCCTGATGGCTTGTGCATTTGTGCTTGTTCCAGTGCTTGCAGTATTGTTAATCAAACGATGTCCTGAACCACCAAAAACCTCAATGCCAATCTGACCATTACTAGCTGTATTTGCCCCTTCATTATTCGTCAAATTATTATTAGAACTTGAAGTTAAACTAATACCAATATTACTACTGCTTCTTCCAATACTGCCAAACAAAACATTATTGTTCGCATTAGTATCAAAGAAAACACCAACACTACTACTGCTCATCCCAGTATTATTATTCACAACATTATTTTTACTGCCCAACAAATACAAACCAACACCAGTAACACTTGAAACATTATTAAAACTCAAAGTATTATTACTACTATTAGTCAAGAACAAACCATAACCAACACTAACATTCACAGTATTATTTTCAAGAACACTTCTCGCAGTATTATTCAACCAAATTCCGTCAGTTACGTTTGTTATGTTGTTGTTGAATAACGAAATGTTAACTGCACTTGAAACATTGATTCCAATGCTGAAGTTTTGTATGTTACAATTCTTGATGGTGATGTTAGCTAAACTAAATGTTGCAGTTCTGGTAATGTTAAACGCCATAACTCCTTGAGGATTAGAAGTAATGTTATATCCTGCACAATCAAACACTAAATTAGAAGTGTTTAAATCAAAACAACTGCTTCCTGCAGCATCCACATTTTCAACAAGTTCTACAGTCTCATTAATTGTTCTGCAGGCATTAACACCATCAAATCCTTCGTATGTTGTGAATTGTGAAACATTAAACAGTGTATCGCTACCAACAAATACTGGCTTACTGCAAACTGTTGCAGGACAAGTTTCAAAATTAACATCATCAAATGCTGCCCTAATAAACGGTCTTCGAGTGCCAAACAAAGTAATGTTCGCACTAACATTCAAACCAGGACTTCTTGACGAATTAACATGCACAGTAGTATTACCCATTGTCAAATTAACATCTTGTGAAAGATTTGTGCCATTGGCTTGCAAGATGTTGAAGAATAATATTTCTGCAAAGCCTGTTTTTCTAATCAACAATTGTGGCGTACTATTGAATGAATAATTTGTCATTCTGTGATTGTCTATTAATGAAATGTTTGAACCAAGCGCTGCTTTAATGCTCCAATTAGTGTTTTGGAATGAAGTATTTGTTATGAGAATGTTTGTTGAACCGTTGATTTCAAAGCCAGTGTTGCCGATTAAAGTATTGTTGGTGAAATTGTTGAAATTGCTGTTTGATACGATAAGAATATTGATATTTCCGGTGAAGGTATTGTTTTCGAAAATATTATTATTAGAACTTGTTAATAATCGTAATGCAGGGGCGTTTGTATTAACTCCTAAATTTCTTCTAAGAATGTTATTATTAGAGTTGGTGTCTAATTGAATTCCATAACTACTTGATGAACCAGCATCACTTCTTCCAGTATTATTCTCAAGAATATTATTGTTTGACCCTGATTGGAGTAGAATTCCTGTTCCGGCTGCAGCACGCCCTGTATTCGCTGTCAGATTATTCGTTGAGCTCCCTGTTAAATAAATACCATAAAAACCAACACCTGTTCCTAAATTATTAGTAAGTGTATTATTATCAGAATTGCTTTGTAAATATATTCCTGTACCGCTATTGCTCTGCCCAGTATTGTTTCTTAAGACATTATTTTTACTGGATAACAAGTAAAGCGTATTCCCAGAATTACTTGATACGTTATTACTAATAAGTGTGTTATTAGTTGAATTCGTCAAATAAATTCCACTGCCAGTGCTCACATTAGCACTATTATTCTCCAACACACTTCTTGCTGTATTATTCAGCCATATTCCGTCAGTAACATTTGTAATGTTATTGTTGAACAATGAAATGTTAACTGCTGATGATACATTAATTCCAATGCTGAAGTTTTGTATGTTGCAATTCTTTACAGTTATGTTGCTCAGATTTATTTGTGTAGTTCCTGCAACAAATGTTGTGATATTAATACCTATTCCTGTTCCTGTTGTGCTCGTAATGTTGTATCCATCACAATCTAAGAAAACATTTGACGAATTGAAATCAAAGCAAACGCCTGCAGTTGTACTAACATTGTTGATTAACGTGCCTGATTCATTCATCAACCTACAAGCAGTAATTGGCACTCCACCTGCGCCTTGATACGTTGTGAACTGTGAAACATTAAACAAAGTATTCGCACCACTAATTGTTGTTTTACTACAAACACTTGGTCCGCAACGCTCAAAATTAATGTCATCAAAAGCAACTTGAATAATTGGAGCATTAATGTTAAACAAAGTAATGTTAGCCGTAACATTTAGTCCTGAACTTCTGCTTGTGTTAACATGAACTCTGTTAGATGTCAAATTAACATCCATTGAAAGATTTGTGCCATTGGCTTGAACAATGTTAAAGAATAATATTTCGGTAAAACCTGTTTTTCTAACAGTAACTCTTGGTGTATTTGCAAACGTGTAATTTGTCATTCTTTCATTGTCAATAAGTGAG
>CAYPAC010000100.1:0-5064 GCA_964408615.1 uncultured Methanosarcinales archaeon | reverse complement strand
TGTAAAATATATTGGGCTGTTTCTGATACTATTCTTTCTGTTATGGTTTGTGCTCAGAGGACTGAACTGGCTATTAGCACACAAAATAGCAGAAACAAAAATAAAATTCAGGATGTTTGCATTGAGATTTGGAATCACGAGTATTTTGGGGTTTGTCTTATTTGTATTCATCCTCATATTATACGGCGGCATGATAAACTACGCAACATTTGATTTATTTCCGCTGATAAATACAAAAGTTGCAAACGGAATTTTCTTTATTTTATTAATAGGACTGCATTATTTTATCTCAATAGGATTTGCAGAAACAAAAAAATTGAGAAAAAGCATTAAAACAATAAAAACAACCCTGCCAGCATATTTGATAATTAATTTAATGCTTGCAACAATAATCCTAATTCCAGCAGTATTTATCAAAACATCATTCTGGACAAGCATAGCGATAATACTGTCAGTAACATTTCCTGCAATAATATTTGCAAGAATACTGCTAATAAAAATAATTAATAATTAAGCGAGCCGAGCGAAGCGAGGCGAGCGAAAGCTATAGTGGCGGAATTTAATAACCGTATGAAAATAGTTAAATTCCGCTAATATATGAAAGGAGAGTACATTACGAAAATCAACCTCCTTTCCTATACAACTTCATCTTGTAAACAACAACACGATAAGGCTTTTCACCAGAAATAAATACAGGCTCAAAATAATTAAGTTTTTCTCCAGAAAACAATCTGACAAGGAAAGTATTTGTTAATTCTGCATCCATCAAAACAGAACGATATTCACTGCCAGACTGGTAAACAACAGCAGAAAAAGTTTCATCTGAATTATTAAAAACAACAACAGTTCTTTTGCCACCCTTGACGAAAACAAGCGATTTAGGAGAACGACCTTCAATCTTTACACTCAAAGATTTTGTGTCAATTATTAAACCATCATTACATAAAATAGTTGCATTGTCTGCTCTACAATGACTAATCTCACCAACGTGCTTCGCAGGAATGTCCTCTTCAAAGGATTTGGCAGAATAATAAGCTTCAACAGCATCATCCTCAGAAAAATTGTAAGCAGACTGCAAGAAAGCAGTTGCATTATCAAAAGACCTGCCGCGAATTTCCTGACGCAAACGCGCAGCATCAAAATCCCAATTCACATAATAATCAAACAAATGCATCTGATAAAGCATTGATTCAGTAATCGCAACAAAAACATCATTTGTTTTGCTGCAATAAACATATTTTTCTGGAAATTTGCCATAAGCCCAATAAATATCATCCCCACAATTCATAGACTTAAACACACGCAAAGATTTGTTTTCATCAGTACTCATCAAAGCATTTGCCAGCCAATACTCACGAGGAGTCTTAAACAAGCCACCATCAAAAAAAGTAGCCCTCCTCGAAAAAGCCTGCCAAGCATAACCCAAATCAAAAGCAGTAGCAATAACAGCATCATTCCTGCTGTGAGAACGAATAAACTCAGCACTGTCAACAAAAGACTGCGTAACCAAAGGAAGCTTAGTCTTTGCAACAAAAGGAGAAGGATTAACAACAAAAAATATCAAAACTGACACTGCAATAAGACTTAATAATTTAACAGCTGATGACGATAATTTTAGCTTAAGAATAAAGCTGACAAACTTCTCAAACAAAAACCCAACACGAGTGAATGTTCTGCCTGCAATCAAAACAAACGGCGGAAGAAGAAAAAATAAAAAACGAGACGACAAAAAAGCAGGAACAATAAACAACAACAACCAAACCCAAGGCAACAACAATTTCATCTCAATCTTGGACTTAAAACTTCGCACAAAAAACCACAACTCAACAAAAACGAGAAAAACAAACAAATAACCACCCAAAGCAACAACAAAACGACCAAAAGTTCCAGCACCCTCAAGCTCAGTAATAGAAGAAAACGCAGTTGGAAAAACCTCACTCACAGGAACCAAGTTCAACATTACTAAAGCCCGCCCACGATAATCTTCAGAAATACTGTACACAAACCATGCGGTAAAAACAAAAACCAACAAAATACCAAAAAGAAAAACAAATTTTCTGCTAACCAATGCCCTCTGCACAAACCAAATTATTACAAAAAACTCACCAACTAAAATAAACAAAACCGGAACAAAAAACAAACCAGACCAAACAAAATCTGCATACTTCCATAACATAAACAAAACTATCCATGAAAAAAACGCGCGGAACTTATGAGAAAAATCAACACCATACAAAAACAAAAGAATACCTGCCAAACTAAAAGTCAGTGCAAGAACCTGAGTATCAGCATAACCAGCATAATTCCAAAACAAAAAAACAGGATGCAATAAAAAAACAAGCGCACTAAAAAAACCAGCATTAAAACCAGATATTTTCTGACCAATCAAAAATACAAGCAACACAGAAATTACCCCTGCAACAACAGGAAAATAAAAAGTTGCAGTCAAAAGAGAAACAAAAGGAAAAATCATGTTGATAGTCTTAAAAAAATAAAACAAAACAAAAGGAAAAACATTCCCAACAGTCACATCCCCAAAAGGAAAAAAACGAAGAACATCTTTTTCACCAGTGCCTGTTAATGAATTATGCTCAACAAGATTTCGAGCGAGACGAAAATAATAATAAGGATCAGCACTGTACAAAAAAGTCTGGCCATTATTATCACGATAAAATGATTTGTACTGTGCAGACAAAACATTAATATTTTGTTCAAATTCCGGGCGCGAAGTTAGTTCATACACCCTTTTGTCAACCAAAACACGCTTTTGCTCAGCAGAAGCATCAGAAAACTCCTTCAAAACACCAGCAATAGCCTGCTGTTCGTATTGCGCAATTAAACTATTACGAACACTACTATCAATACGGTCAAGATTTTTAGGCTGAACCAACACAGCAATACTAAATATCACCAAGAAAACAAGCACGATACGAAAAATGTTTTTGTCAAACCACCTGACAAAATCTGTTGGCGGAACAGAATGTTGTTTTTCTTCTTTTATTTCTTTAATTACTGGAGGATTATTCTCAACAGAAGATTCTGTGCCCAACAATTTGCCAACATCCAAAGACTGACCATAACGAGTATCCATAACAAAGCGCAACAAAGAAGAACTATTTAAATATACGGCAAAAGATGACAGATACACAATATTTTTAAACAAAACACAGATAGTGAAAAAACAATGAGCACAGATGAAGAATTAGTCACAAAAAATTTCAGAGGAATAATACTCGCAGGAGGCAAAGGAACAAGACTTGAACCACTAACAAGAATAATGAACAAACATCTTGTAAGAGTAGGAAATTATCCAATGATAGAATATCCTTTACAGACATTAAAAAAAATAGGAATAAAAGACATAATGGTCATAAGCGGAGTCCACCACATAGGACAAATAATGGACTACTTAGGAAGCGGAAAACAACACGGAGTTGAGTTTACTTATCGAGTACAAGACGAAGCAGGAGGCATAGCACAGGCACTTGCACTTGCAGAAGACTGGAGCAAAGGAAAAAAAACAGCAGTAATATTAGGGGACAATGTTTTTTTACAAGACTTCAAAGAAGATGCAATACGCTTTGTAACAGAAAACAACGGAACAATGCTGTTTTTAAAAGAAGTATTACAACCACAAAGATTCGGAGTAGCAACTGTTAATGGAGACAAAATAACTGAAATAATTGAAAAACCAAAAGAACCAAAAACAAACTTAGCAGTCACAGGACTGTATTTTTACGACGAAACAGTATTTGACAAAATAAAACCACTAAAACCATCAGCAAGAGGCGAACTGGAAATTACTGACGTAAATATGTCATATGTGAATGAAGAAAAAGCCACTTACAAAATAATAAACAAATGGATAGACGCAGGCACATTCCAAAGCCTCGAAGAAGCAGAAAAACACGTCAGAGAACACAACAAGTGAAAAAAGTAATCGTAACAGGCGGCGCAGGATTCATAGGAAGCCATTTAGTTGAAGAATTAGTGAATAAAGGATATGCTGTAACAGTCATTGATAATTTGTTTACGGGAAAAAAAGAACATTTGAAAAATGTTGGTGAGAAAATAGAATTTATAGAAGGAGACATAAGAGATATTGATTTGTTAAAAAAACATTTTGTTGGTGTTGATACAGTATTTCACCAAGCAGCATTAAGGTCAGTACCTGCATCTGTTAAAGAACCAGTTCCGTATTATGACGTCAATATTATCGGAACACATAACGTGCTTGAAGCAGCGCGGGTTTGCGGTGTGAGAAGAATAGTGTTTGCGTCATCATCATCAGTATATGGAGACTTAATTGAATTGCCACAAAAAGAGGATAAAACTGGCAACAGATTAAGTCCTTACGCAATCAGCAAAAAAACAGGCGAGGATTTATGCATTTATTTTTACAAAACATACGGACTTGAAACAGTGTCGTTACGATACTTTAACGTATTTGGACCAAAACAAGACCCACACTCACAATATTCAGCAGTAATACCATTGTTCATAACTTCGTTGATAAATAATCAACAGCCAACAATATTTGGAGACGGAGAACAAACAAGAGACTTCACACACGTCAACAATGTAGTTCAAGCAAATATACTGGCAATGAATGCAGAAAAAGCAGTCGGACAAGCAATCAATGTAGCAAATGGCGAAAGAATTAGTGTGAATAAATTGTTTAATTCAATCAAAAAAATATTAAACAAAACAATAGAACCAATTTATACAGCAGAAAGACAAGGAGATGTCAAACACACGCTGGCTGACAATAAATTAGCACAAGAATTGTTAAAGTATAGAAACTTTGTGAGTTTTGAAGAAGGGATGAAAGAAACAATAACATGGTATACACAGCATTCACAAGGTTTATAATAGATTTAAATTGATTGTAGGAGAATGAGCCTTATGGACATCGTATTCAAAGAAGCGACAAAAGAAGACTCAGAACTACTAAGAAGTATCGAAGCAGGAGACGGCTATCCTTATCCACGCAAAAAAACAAAAGAAGACTATGAGCGATATATGAACGAAGGCGATACATTCTTTATTGCCCAAGTTGACGGA
>CAYPAC010000099.1:0-5095 GCA_964408615.1 uncultured Methanosarcinales archaeon | reverse complement strand
AATGCAAGCAGTGGTTCTGGGTTATTTATGCGCAATGCAAGTAATAACACTATAGACTTTGGAAACTTTTTAAATAATATAGTAAATCTTTTTGGAATTTATTTAGAGAGCAGCAGAAATAATGTTTTGAACAATAATACTGGAAAAGGAGCAAGTGGTGGTAGAGGTATTTATCTTTTCTCAAGCTCGAACAACAACATCTTGACTGGCAACACTGGCACAAGTAACAGCGACACTGGCATTCACCTCATCACAAACTCAAACAACAATATTTTGACTGACAACACTGGCACTAGCGACAGCAACATTGGCATTCGACTCGGTTCAAGCTCGAACAACAACACCTTGATCAATAACAACTTTACCAGCAGCAGCAGCGTAGGCATTCAGATTGCCGTAAGCTCGTCGAACAACAACCTTACAGGCAACATAGGCACTAGCCATGGCACCGGCACCAACGGCTTAGGCATTGAGATAATCACAAACTCAAACAACAATATTTTGACTGGTAACACAGGCACCGGCGGCACAATTGGCATTACCATCACCTCAAGCTCGAACAACACTGTTTTAATTAATAATACTTTTAAAGGTCATCCTGCAGTATTTGTGTTAACAACAAGCAACAATAATAATTTCACAAATACAACAATAGTTGACAGCAGTACTGGCTTTGAAATAAACACTTCAACAAATATTACAATCACAAACTCTTCATTCCAAAACACTAATTGGAGTATAAAAACAGCTCTTGGTTCTAACTTCAGTTTGATTGATAATGAGAGAATGACTAATTACACGTTTGCAAATACACCAAGAGTGACGTTCCGTGATACTGGTGAAGCAGAATTAACGTTTTTAAATATTGTTCCGGCTAATGGTGCAAATCTTTCAATGGATGTTAATTTGTCAACAAACAGAGTTCATGTTAATACTTCAAGAAGCAGTGGGTTGAATGTAACTGCTAATATTACTTTGTTTAATTCTAATGCATCACAAATTCGTGTTTTGTTTAATGATGTTGATTCAGAACATTGTCCAACAACAAGTGTGTGCAGTGCTATTAGAAGGTCTGGAAATGATGTTTTGTTTGACGTACTACAATTCACAACTTATATCGGCAACACACAGCCAAACGCATCAAACATAATTCTTAATTCAACAACAGGCAGAAATTTGACTACTGAGAATTTAACAGTGTTTTCATCTGTAAGCGATCCTGACAATGATGCAACAACAGTAAATTATGACTGGCGATTGAACGGCACTTCAATTGCTGTCTTAAACTTGCCAATGACTGCACCGTTCAACAACGGTTCAAGGAATTTGACGTTTGATATGAGCAGTTTTGGGAATGTTGGTGTGATGAATAATACTGCACCAACGTTTAATGCGAGTGGGATTTATGGTGGTGCTTATACTTTTTTTAGAGCGTCTAGTAATAGAATTCTTGTGCCGCACAGTACTAGTGTGGATATTACTGGAAGTCAGATTAGTATTCTTGCATGGATAAATAAGAGAAGTAATGGTTTTGGACAGATTATTTCAAAGGCAGCTAATACTTCAGGTGCTGGTAGAAAATATGGGTTGTATTCTAGCGGTGATGACCAGTTAGGTTTTGAGATTAGAACAACAAATGGCACTGTTGATGCAGAAAATGGTGTTATTGGGAATAATACTTGGTTTTTTGTCGCAGGAACTTACGACGGTTCAATAATGACGTGGTACATTAATGGAACGAGTGTTGGTACTTTTGCACAGAATGGGACTATTGTTAGTACATCTACACCAGTACATATTGGTATTTTTGCAGATGGTTTATCAAGTCCATTTAATGGCTCTATCGACGAAGTTCGCATTTACAACAGAAGTTTATCAGCCGCACAAATTCAAGCAATTTACAATGCTTCTGCTCCTCGTTATGATCGTTTGGTTAGTGCTGAGACTGGTGGTATTGGTGATAATTGGAGTGTTCGTGCTACACCGATTGATGATTTTGGTTTGAATGGAACAGGAGTTGAGAGTAATCAGTTGATTATTAATGAGTCCTCTTGCAGAACAATTACTGACAGTTTAAGTTTGTTCAGCAATGTTATTGCTCCAGGAGGAACTTGTTTTAACATCATAAGCACAAACATAACTGTAGACTGTGAAGGTTTCAACATAACAAGCAATCCACAAGGTGTTGCTGCATTTAACATCAGTAATACTGCTGACTTAATACCATCAAACATCACAATAAAGAATTGCAACATTAATAATTTTAGTGTTGGAATAAATATTTCGTCAGCTGTGAATATTAGTTTGTTCAACAACAACATTACTAACGTAACTAATGGAATTTGGTTGAATAATACTGTTGGCAGTGTGTTGGAGAATAATTCAGTTAATGCCACTGCCAATCCTGGTTTGCAATTCTTAAACTCAAGTGATAGTAATGTTTCAAAAAACACTATTTCAAGTATAGGTACACAAGCATTCGTATTGTCAAATGGAACAAACAACAGATTCTTGAACAATACTTTTACCAGTACTAATTCAATTGCAGTGTTTGTTCAAACGTCAGCTAAAAATAGTAATTTTACAAATACAACATTAATTGGCGATACTGCGTTTGAAATTAATGCATCAGATAATATAAGAATAACAAACTCTTCTTTCCAAAACACTAATTGGAGCATAAAATCAGCACTTGGTTCTAACTTCTCATTAATTGACAACGAAAGAATGACAAATTATTCTTTCAACAGAACTCCAAGAGTTACGATTACAAAAACAGGAATTGCATCTGTTTTGTTCATTAACATTACGCAAGCCAACGGCACAAATCTTTCAATGGACGTTAATTTGTCAACAAACAGAGTTCATGTTAATACTTCTCGAAGTTTGGGTTTGAATGTGAGTGCTAATATTTCTATTTTTAGTGGTATTGTAGGGAATGCTAATCTGGTATTTCCGCAGGTTGATTATGCTGATAACGGTACATTTGAGAATTGTTATTCTCCTTTGTGTGTTGTTTTGAATCGTGCTGATAACAATTTTATTTTTAATGTTTCAAGTTTTACGACTTACCAGCTTGGCGGCATTGGTTGTGATGGTGTTAATGAGAGCACAACGCTAACAGCAGATGTTCAAGCATCAGGCAGTACTTGTTTCACACTTACGTCAACAAACATTACTATTGACTGCGCCGGCTTCAACATAACAAGCAATCCTCAAGGAGTTGCTGCTTTTAATATTAGCAACACTGCTGATTTAATACCAACAAACATCACAATAAAAAATTGTAATATTAACAATTTCAGCATAGGAATTAACATCTCATCAGCAGTGAATATTTCATTGTTCAACAACAACATTACTAATGTTACTGATGGTATTTGGTTGAATAATACGGTTAATAGTATTTTAGAAAATATTAGTGTTAATGTTAGTTCTGGTAATGCAATTTATTTGACGAACAGTAGTAATAATACTGTGTGGTTTAGTAATGTTTCAAGTGTTAGTGGAAGTGCATTGTGGTTGAATAACAGTAGAAGAAATATTTTGTTTAACATAACAACACGAAGTGTTTCATTGAATGCTTTGTTGTTAACAACCAGCACAAACAATAATGTTAGCAGAATAATTGTAACAAGCAGTACAAGCAATGCAGTTGTGCTAAACACAACAAGCACTAATAATGAATTGTACAATGTTAGTGCAATAAGCACTTCTGGTAATGTAATTATTATTGAAAGCAGCAATGCAAATATTTTGAACAATAATACTGGAATAAGCACGAGCGGACATGGAATTTCAATATTGTCTGCAAACAATAATAATGTGACAAATAATTTAGGACAAAGCACAAGCGGTGTTGGAATAAGAATAGAAAATAGTGCTGGAAACAATTTAACAAACAATAAAGGAACAAGTGATAGTAGTACAGGAACATTGTTGTTAACCAGCAGTAATTTGTTAACAAATCATAATGCAACAAGCAATACTGGTCAAGGACTTTTGTTGCAAATTAGCAATGCAAACAACGTAACACAAAGCATTATCAGAAGTACGGACAGTCAAGCACTAAGAATAGACATCAGCAGCAGAAACAACATCATACAAAACAACACACTCAATGGTAACATTGGAATATTCATTTTAGCAAACAGTTCAAACAACAACATAACAAACAACACAATACTCGGAACAACAGCAATTGAAATTAATGCATCAACAAATATTTTGATTACTAATACCTCATTCCAAAATACTGTTTACAGCATAAAAACAGGAAGCAATGCAAATGTTTCTTTAATTGACAACGAAAGAATGACAAATTACAGTTTTAATAATAGTCCTCGTTTGACATTTGTGAAAACAGGTATAGCAGAACTAACGTTCTTCAACATTATTAATGCCAATGGCACGAATTTGTCAATGGACGTGAATCTTTCATCAAATAGAGTTCATGTTAATACTTCAAGAAGCAGTGGGTTGAATGTTACTGCAAACTTTACGATTGAAAATGTTGGCAGTCAAATATTAATTGTTGATTACTTAGACGACGGCAGTCGACAGCGTTGTGAAAGCCCAACATGCGAGTTGTTAAGCAGTCCTACAGCAAGCACGCTAACATTTAATGTATCAAGCTTTACAACATACCAAACAGACAATGCACCAAACGCATCAAACATCATTCTTAATTCAACAACTGGTCGTAATTTGACAACAGAGAATTTGACAGTATTTAGTAGTGTTAGTGATCCTGACAATGATGCAACAACTGTAAATTATGACTGGCGACTGAACGGTTCTTCAATTGCTGTCTTAAACTTGCCAATGACTGCACCGTTCAATAATGGAAGTAGAAATTTGACTTTTGATATGAGTAGTTTTGGAAATGTTGGTGTGATGAATAATACTGCTCCGACATTTAATACAAGTGGGATTTATGGTGGTGCTTATACTTTCAATGGTTCTCAACAACTTATTGTGAGGAATTCTTCTGACTTTGATCCTAATCCAATAACTATTACTTTTTGGTTCATGCCTTTTTCTAATAGTTCAACTCAAAATATAGTTTCAAGAAGTTTGTATGATTGGACTTTTA
>CAYPAC010000098.1:1681-5131 GCA_964408615.1 uncultured Methanosarcinales archaeon | reverse complement strand
TTTCATATGCTATCATACAATGATGTTTTTCTGCTTTAAAAACATTATGACAAACGAAATGCTTAATTGCCACAATTATTTGTGCGGCAGAAGTCACCCTTAATGTTTTTATTATGATACTGAAACGTAACATTAGAACTGTTAGAAAAACGCACAGAACGATGCAAGCTGATGTCAAGACTATCAACAATACTGATATTAACTGAGTTAATAACGTGCAAACCAACCATGTTTCGCAACAAAGTAATTTCTTTCAAAAAAATGTTTGTTGAGTTCTTAATCATGATGGCAGTGCCGTAATTAACCAAGCGACAATTGACAAACGTCACATTATTTCTGTCCTCAATAGTGATGCCAACATTCTTCTGCCACAAAAAACCCTGCAAAACAGCAGAACCACAGTCGACAAACAGATTGTCATTGGATATTTTTAATCCATCTTTAACAAAAAAATTACTGCCGCAAAAACGCAAAGAATTATTAATTTCAGGCCAGAATTTAGGATGAGTGCAGGCAGCAGAAACAACAACAGAAAATGTAAAAAAAACTATAACCAGTATCACAACTTTTTTCATGCATTTTGCGCGGAACAAATCATATTAAAGCATTATTGGTGCCAGAACTATAGATTTGTTTTATTATAATCCACCCATTCACAAACATTATAAACAATTTAAAAACTGTTCACACAATGTGCGGCATTATCGGATACACTGGATTAAAGAATGCAAACAATATTGTTGTTGAAGGACTAAAACAATTAGAATATAGAGGATATGACAGCTTTGGAATAGCGTCACTTGAAAAAAACAGCATAAATGTTTACAAAAAAACAGGAAGCATAGGCAACTTTACTTCTGAACAACTGCCTGCCAAAACAACAACAGTCGCAATAGGACATACAAGATGGGCAACCCACGGAGGCATAACAGAAACAAACGCACACCCACACACGGCAAAAGACAACAGGTTTGCACTTGCACACAACGGAATTGTTGAAAACTACCAACAACTCCGCAACAAACTCATTAAAGAAGGACATTCTTTTTTAAGTGAAACAGACAGTGAAGTAATTGTGCGATTGATTGAACAAGAGCACAAAACAAAACCATTACTCGAAGCAATCAGAACAACATTCACACAAATCACCGGCAGAAACGCAATACTTGTTCTTGATGCGACAGGAACACTAACTGCAATCAGAAGAGGGTCTCCACTAATAGTCGGCATTGGCGACAATGAATATTTTATTTCATCAGACGCAACATCATTCATAAGCACAACAAAAAAAGCAGTATTTTTAGACGATGATGAAGGGGTTGTGATTGCGAATAAACCACTGTTCTTTGATGCAACAACAGGACAAGAAAAAACAAAACAAACAGAAAACCTTCAATGGGACCAAGTACAAACAACCAAAGCAGGATATCCACATTTTTTAATCAAAGAAATACTTGAACAAAAATTCACAATCAGACAAGCAATAATGCAAGACGAAAATAAGATAAAAACAATAGCTTCCATGATAAACAATGCATTCGGCACATACGCAGTCGGGTGCGGAACAGCAGGCAAGGCGGCACTCGCAACAACATACTTTTTCTCAACAATCGCACATAAACACATTAATTTTGCATTTGGCTCAGAGTTTCCAAACTATCACCACTTCCTAAAAGACAAATCACTATTACTAGCAATATCACAAAGCGGAGAAACAGCAGACACACTTGAAGCAATAAAAACAATGAAACAAAAAGGAGGAAAAGTAATCTCAATAGTCAATGTCTTAGCAAGCACAATGGTAAGAATTTCAGACGCATTCCTGCCAGTCAATTGCGGACCAGAAATAGCAGTATGCTCAACCAAAGCAACAACAGGACAACTTGCACTAATGCTATTATTAGCACACACTTGTGCCGGAAAACATGAAGAAGGACAAACACTGCTAAAAAAAACAGCAGACTCAATCGCAGACATGCTAAACGAAGAATTTATTGGCACAATAAAAAAACTTGCAGAAGTCATAAAAAAATGGGAAAGCATTTATCTTATTGCCAGAGGAGTTAATTATCCCATTGCGTCAGAAGCAGCAATAAAAATACAAGAAGTAAGCTACATCCACGCAGAAGGATTTGCAGGCGGAGAACTAAAACACGGACCAATAGCACTAATTTCAAAAGGAACACCCTGCATTGTTTTTGTTGCAAACGATGAAGTACAACAAGAAACTCTTTCAAACGCAATGGAAATAAAATCCAGAGGAGCATACATCATTGGAATTGCCCCAGACAACAACGAAATATTTGACGTCCACATCAAAGTACCAGACGCAGGCATTGCATCACCTCTTGTAAATATCATCCCTATTCAACTACTCGCATATTATATTGCAGTAGCCAAAGGACTAGACCCCGACAAACCAAGAAATCTTGCAAAATCTGTGACTGTGATGTGATGCATAATTATTATAAATGGATGTCATACTCTGCCATACTTAATGGAGCAACAAACTATTTACAAAGCATACGACATACGGGGAATGTATCCAACAACAATAAATGAAGACGTGGCATACAAATTAGGCAGAGTATTAGTTGTTTTTTTAAAAACAAAACAAATACTTGTTGGAAGAGACTGCAGAAACGGCTCAAAAGAATTGGCAACAGAATTATTAAAAGGAATTACAGACCAAGGTGCAGACGCAGTTGATATAGGACTATGCTCAACACCAATGATGAACTTTGCATCAGCAAAAAACGATGCAGTAATGGTAACAGCATCACACTTGATGCCGCCTGCAAATGGTTTTAAGATTTTTAAAAAAGGAGCACTGCCAATAGGAGCTGAAAACGGACTGCTTGAAATAAAAAAACTAATTGAAAAAAACAAATTCGCAGAACCAAAACCCTCGCCAAACAAAGTTTGGCGGGGCACCGCAAGGGTGCAAAAAGGCGAACTCATACGCGATGACGTGATGCAAGACTATGTCAAACACGTTCTAACGTTTGCAAAAAACATCAAGCCATTAAAAATAGTAATTGATGCAGGCAACGGAATGGCAGGCTATACGTCGCCGTACCTCTTTGCACAACTACCCTGTAATGTGACAAGGCTGTTTTTTCAGCTCAATGGCGAATTTCCGGCAAGAGGGCCAAACCCGCAGGCAACAAACGCATTAACACAACTATCAAGAACAGTAGTTGAACAACACGCAGACATAGGAGCAGCATACGACGCAGACGCGGACAGACTTGTACTGGTTGATGAGACTGGCGAGATTGTTTCACCAGACCTGCTTATTGTTTTATTAGCACAACAATTATTTGGAAAGAAAAAAGATTCAGTTGTTTATGAATTAACGTGCAGTAAGGCAGTGCCGGAAGCCATTGTTCAGTTAGGCGGAAAACCAATCATAAGCAGAGTAGGACATA
Source organism: uncultured Methanosarcinales archaeon (assembly GCA_964408615.1). Lineage (GTDB taxonomy): Archaea > Nanobdellota > Nanobdellia > Woesearchaeales > ARS49 > JACQMU01. The sequence continues at coordinate 1,700 of CAYPAC010000098.1, read as the reverse complement.
CATTCATACAACAAATCCT
>CAYPAC010000098.1:0-1671 GCA_964408615.1 uncultured Methanosarcinales archaeon | reverse complement strand
AAAAAACAAAGCAATAGTTGGAGGGGAGAGAAGTGGACATTATTTTTTCAGAGACAATTACAATGGCGATTCAGCAGACATTGCATTGGCAGTTATATTATCATTACTGTCAAAAACTGGCAAAAAAATATCAGAATTAGTAAACCCACTAAAAAAATATCATGCACTACAAACATCAGTTCAGGCAGACAACAAAGAAGAAGTGCTAAAAGCATTGCAAGAAACATTCACAAAAGGGACGCTCACCAAATTAGATGGAATAACACTAACATTCCCAGACTGGTGGTTCAATGCAAGGCCGTCAAACACAGAACCAATTGTAAAACTAACAATAGAAGCAAGAACAAAAGATATTTTAGAACAGAAAAATAAAGAAATACAAAGAGTGGTGCAGAAGTTTCAGTGATGCAAATGTTTATATATAATCACTACTAAATCACTATTAAAAAACTATAAACGGGGGGTAGATTTTATGAGTGAGACGGCATTAACATTAAAGTTTAGAGGAGTTGAAGCAGATGTTTTGAATAGAATGGTAGATACAGGACTCTTTAATACAAAATCTGAAGCAATTCGTTCTGCACTCGTCCATTATTCCTTAGAACTTGGCTTACTGGGCAGAGAAAGATTGTGGAAAGAGATTCAGAAATTTCCAAGAAGAAAAATAAACCCGGTTCAGCTAGCAAAAGATCTGGAAACATTAGAAGATGAAGCTTAGAGTTTTTGTTGACACAAATGTATTTATTTACGCTTTCGAATATCCATCCTCAAACAGCGCACGAATAATTGATTTGCTAAACCAAGAAAAAATTGATGTCGTAATATCTTCTCGCGTAGTAAAAGAGGTCAGTCATTATTTTGAAAAATTCCATACGAGAAAGCTGGCAGAAACTTTTCGTAAATATTTGTTAGAGTCTTGCATTGTCATCTCAGAAGAACGTGTGACTGATGTGATGGATTTATTCCGAGGTAAAATAAAAGAAAAAGACTTAGAACAATTAGCCGTAACAAAAGCATTAGGCATAAAATATCTAATCTCTTATGACAGAGATTTTGAACCTTTTACAGAATACATCACGCCTAAGAAATTTGTAGTGATGGTAAAAATAAAAGTGGCCGTGACTGAGTTCTAAACGAAAAAGAAAAAAGTTCTTATTTTGTAATTTTGTTGTAAATTTTATACGCGCCAGTTATTTGTCCAACCACGCCACCAATACCAGCTCCAGCTGAACCAAGAACAAACGCGCCAACAGCATCAACAGCATACTGAAGTGCTGAAGGAGCTTGCTTTAACGCATCAACATAATTATTCAATTCATTACCCAAATAAACCCCTGCTGTAGCACCTGCCAGCCCACCAATGCCTGCAAAAATCATTGTTCGCTTCATAGCTTTCTTGCTCTCTGTAAAGATGTCATCAACTGAATTTGGTTTTGGATTGCTTTCTAAATTATCTGGCAAATCTCTTCGCAGTCTTTCCCAAGCTTTTTCTGTATCCATTTTTATCCCTCCAAAAAATTGTTTTTAATGGACAGAACAACAACATTTTATAAAACTATCGCGTAGCAAATCATCACGTTTATAAACCTCTCACGCATTGACGACACGAATGACAAACAAGAATCCTGCTGACAAAACACCAGAAGAAGGTCTCGCGAGCCAGACTGGAAT
>CAYPAC010000097.1:0-5148 GCA_964408615.1 uncultured Methanosarcinales archaeon | reverse complement strand
CACTGCCGCCAGTCTCAGACTTAAGAATAAGCTTTGGCATAGGAACACTGTGGGTAAAATTAACTGTTGAAAAACAACTAAAACAAATTCTGACAAGCTACATTCCATTACTACAGGTTGCAGGAACAATAACGCACAAATATTTGAAAGCACCAAACGATGCTGGCGATAAAGAATTGTATGAAACACTCTACAACAGAGGAATGATAATACCAATAGAAAAAGACCATCCAACAATAGGTGTAAGATACAGCTATTTAGACTGGTGGAAACCCTACGTAGACATATCAGGATGCAGAGGACAAGTATGCCAAGCAGAAAGCTTTGGAACAACACTTGGAATGCTGTTTGGAATACAACGATACAATTTTGGATACGATATCAGCTTACCTGTGCTTGTTGAGTTAAAAAATCCATTTGCATTCAACGGAGAAGGATACACATTTAATTTTGCACTCGAAGCAAATTTACGCAATAATAAACCCATGCCTGCAGAATTCAAACCATTAAAACTGATTGCTGATGTTGGACTGCCATCAATGTTCTGCGATGCCGACAAAAGAAACGGGGGAGTTTTGGATGTAACACTTATTGACGGCAAAAACAAAAAACCAATAGATGACGCATTAATAAGTTATAACTGCGGAACAGAAAGCTGTGCATTAGGAACAACAGTTAAAGGAACCCTCAATACAATGATGCCAAAATGTTTGGGAGGAGTGCTGAGTGCTGAAAAATTTGATTATCATCCAGTATTTGTACCATTTGATATTTTAAGCAGTGAAAACAGAAATGTTACGCTGATTATTGAACCCTACATGTATGTTGATTTCAGTGTAAAAAAATATTTGCTTAAAAAAGGCATAGGGTGGCAACTGGACATGGAAAATATAGAGCCACAAGCACACGACGAACAAACATTAGTAACTCTTGAAAGAAAAACAGAATTATTAGAAGAACCATTTACTGCATTTGGAGAAATATTTGGCGGAAAACTATCAAAAGAAGAAGATTACTCAAGCAACATAAGAATTCTCCCTGGAACATATTTAGTCAGATTGTACACAATAAAATACCCCAAACCACAACTAATAATACCAAAAGAAAGAAGATGCTTCAAAGGAGGACTGCTTGATGAAAAAAAATGCAGTTATATTCCAGAAGAAGACATGGTGTTTGACAAGAAAAATCCACTGCCAAATGGAGGGGCAGAGTACGAATTACTGATTACTGCAGAAGATTTGAATGACGCAAAAGAAATAGAATGGAAAGTATTAAATTTCGCACTCGACAAAGTTCCTGAAACAAACAGGAAAATTGAGGATTTAGACGAATTAGGCAAGTTACAAGAACACTCAGAAGCAGTAAAAGAACAACTAAAACCAACATTTGTGAAAAAATGAAACAAAACAATGAATTAAAAAAAATCAAACAAAAAATAGTGAAAATACTGAAGAGTAACGGAATTAAAAAAGCAGGAATATTCGGAAGCTACGCAAGAGGCGAATACAAAAAAAGAAGCGATGTTGATATTTTGATAAAAATCCCTAAAAAAATAGATTTGTACGATTTTGTAGGAATAAAACTAGACCTTGAAGATGCATTAAAGAAAAAAGTCGATTTAGTAAGTTATAAAGGCATACATCCTGCGCTTAAATCAAACATTCTCAAAGAAGAGGTCAGAATAATATGAAAAGAAACGAACTGGTACTTCTAGACGATATTCTTGAAAACATTAATGACATTGAAGAATTCTCCAAAAATTTAACCAGAAACGAATTGGAAAAGAATAAATTAAAACAAAAAGCAATAGTAAGATCACTTGAAATTATTGGAGAAGCAGCTAAAAACATATCTTCGCAAACAAAAGAAAAATGTCCTGAAATAGAATGGAAAAATATTACTGGCGCAAGAAACGTATTTGTTCATGCTTATTTTGTCATTGATAATGAGGTTATCTGGAGAGTAATAAAAGACAAGCTACCAATCCTAAAAAAACAAATACAAAAAATAAAAGAAGACTTAGAAAAAAAATGAACTATCTGAAAAACATTGCAACATTCATGATTGTGTTAATGATTAGTTTACCAATTGTATTTGCACAACAATTAAACGTACAAAAATACAGCGGACGGGACAATGTTAATGGATTTCTAAGAGAAGATGACACTCTCAATGTAGAAGTAACAGCACCAGGAACATTAGTACCAGCAAACTTAAGATTCTTTTCAGCAGACACATACTTTGTATTCGATAATTGCGTGCCTGTTACAGGAGGGCTGAGCAAGTGTACATACAGCACAACACCAGGATTTTACGGAACAGAACAATATGTTATACGATGGCATGATCCTCCAGCATCACAAACACCACGCGAGGAGAAGACGATAACATTAGTGACAGACAGTTTAGCACCCACAATTAATACATTTAGCGTTGAACCATTAAGAAGCAAAGACGGAAGAGTGCAGATTAGGTATGTGGCTGAGGATCGCGCGTTTAATCCTGCTGATAGTTCAGTGTGTTCAGGGCTAAAAGAAATTACGTTTACGCTTGGCAATAACAGACTGTTTACAGAAGCAGGAGAAAAACTATGTCATAAAGAAAATACACTAACATACGATTTAACAACAACAGGAGATTTATGCGCCAGAGCTACTGATATGATTGGCCGTACAAGCAGTCCAAACTGCGTAAGAGTTGTAGTAGACAAAAGTGCGCCGAATATTAAAACAATGACATTATCAGAACCAGATGGTTCATTAGTAACACATGCGCATACTGGCGAAGAAAAAAGAACAAACATTGTTATTGCAATTGAAGGAAACGAAGACGACGTACAATTTGATTCAGTAATAGCTGATTTGTCACGATTGAATCCTTCTTTGAGTTCCAGAAGAGCAGACAGAAGAACAGGAGATAATTACGTGTGGGAAAATGTAGCAATTACAACACCGGCAACTTGCGGAGTTAGTGTAACAGCAGTTGATGCACTTGGAAACAGCGCAACAAAGAGTTTTAGTTGCACAATTGGAATTGATGATACAGGGCCAGTAGCAAAGTCAATAACTACTGGATTTGTTGAAGACGGAAAACAATTACTTAGTGGAAATGGGACAATTATTGTTGAATTTGAGGAGAATGGAGTTGGAATGAACAAGTCCAATGCATTTTTGGATTTGGGACAAATAGGGATGGGTGGGAAGGTGAAGGCTACTGAATGTGTAAAAAACAGTTTGTGGAAGTGCACCTGGGGAGTCAGACCAACAGTATCTGGAGTAAAGCAAGTTAGTGTCCATATTGATACAGCAGATGATTTAGGAAACAGAGTAGCACAAACAGGATTGTTGAGACAAGATGTTCTGATAGACAGAGAACCACCAATCATTGAATCAGTAGAAAAAATAAGAATATTTCACAACACAGCAGAATTGTCTGAAGTAACAGTTGTAGGCGATACATTAGAATTTTATTTAAACGCAACAGGGTATGATGTTGCATTTGCAAACTTGTCAGACATTTCAGATGCAGAAGAAGTACCTGCAGATGAATGTCTTGATAAAACCTGCAAGTTTTCTGCAGTCATACAAAATTCAGGACCATATTTGGCTAATCTAACATTTAGTTTTGCTGACAAAGCAGGAAACAAAGCTATGAGAAAAATAAATTTGTTTGTATACGGATTATCAACTGAGACAAATCCAAATTACTGGAAACTAAAAAATGTTGAGTGCAGTCCATCATTAATAGACAGACAGACTGCTTCATTGATTAGTCATCCTGTTTATTGTGCGTTAAATCTGGAGAAAAGAAACAAAGATGCAGTACACGTGACGAGCATACTTCCTGATCCCACCAAATGTACAAGCGACACAGAAGGACTCATAAACAATGTAGAATTGAAGAACAGCGGATTCAAAAGTCTGCATCCAACACTTGCGATAACTTTAGAGTCTGTGAAATTTGAAGTTGATGCTGTAAATATAAGCTGTCCAGTAGAGATTTATACAAAAATAGGAGATTTGTTCACACAAGTACCAGAAACAGAAGTTGCAAATTTCAGCATACAGTTTTACAATCTGCCATATGGAGAGTTAAGCAAGAATTTAGATAAACGGATTGATGATGCAGTTGATAGTGCAGAAGGAATGCTAAAATGGGTAGGAACCATAGAGAAGTTTGTAAGTTATGCAAGCAAGACATGTCAGATAAAAAATTCAGTAAGCTCAATAATAGGTGCGTTTGATTCGTTTTTGTTAGTTCTAGGCGCGGCGGGAGTTATTCCACCCACCACCCCACTCATAGGCGGCTATGCTACAAGCATGGAACAATTACGAAAAGACATGTGCAATAACGTAAAAGGACCGCTTGAAAAATGGTTAATGATAGATGGTGACTCTGGTGACTTCTTTCTCTTTTTAGACAAAGCATGCGCATTTGTAGAATGCAGATTAACAGAAGAAACAGCAAAAAAAGGCCTTACACCAGGATCAAAAGCAGAAAGTGCTTCAATCATCGGCTCGTACTTTGGCGGAGGAGGCAGTCCAGTAGTTTGCAACAACGCACAAGATTTCTTAGACTTAAGCTGGGTTGCTGACCTTGGAGAGTTAAGCACGACAGACTTTCAATCAAAACTCCAAGGAATGGAAACAAGCAAAGAAAGCACACAAATAGACGTCAAAGACAGCCTCTTCTGGAGCACAGCATGCACTTGTGTGCCGGGAATACTACACAATCTAAACAAGATGAGACAAATAAACTGCAGATACGCAACATGCATGCTACAAGATGTAAAAGAAAAAGGCATACCAACAAGCTACTGCAGTGATTTAAAACATCAGCAAACATGCCAATTTGTCATAGGAGAAATATTCAGCCTCTTCCCAATAATGACATTCCTTGACAAAATACACAACTTCCTACAAGAACAATTCTCAAATCCATTTGCATTATTAGCAACAATCACAGGATGCGCTTGCGGAGGATGCGGACCATCAGCAGTACAAAAAATCAACGTTGAAGAAGGAAAGGACTACTGCAACATGAACAAAGCAGGTCTTGCATACTCAGTATGCATTTATCCAAAAACATTAGCAAAAATCATGGACGCATTCGCAAGCATCAAACAAATGGAAAAAACAGAAGTTA
>CAYPAC010000096.1:0-5206 GCA_964408615.1 uncultured Methanosarcinales archaeon | reverse complement strand
TGTATTTATGATGCAATTAGTAATGCATAAGCAAGTCGGTTGCTGCTTGTGTTTACGTCAATCTCTAAGTGTCGTATGTCTGTTTGGTTGATTCCTATTTGTATTGGTTCTTTTTGTAGTTTGTTTATTAGGTTTACTGTTGTTTTTGGTAGTTCTGCTATGTTTTTTGTCATGTCTGCTGTTGTATAGAGTGCTTTTTTGATTAGTTCTGTCGGTGTTTGTTGTTTTTTCAGAATGTTTAGGATTGCTGGTTGTGCGTGTTGTGCAAAATTAAATTGTGGGTTGATTTCTATGCATGTTCCTTCTGATGTCATTGCTGCTTTTCCAAAAAGAATATATTCTTGTGGTATGTTTATTTTGTGTTTGTTGCATATTTGGAATAGGTTGTATTGTAATTTTGCTATTCTTGATTTGTCTGGTGATATTTCATACCATTGTAGCATCCCTGTGATGTCCGACCTGAATGCTTCTGTGTTTGTTTGTTGTGTTTGTCCCATGGATAATAGTGTTTGAGCTATGCTTTCTGCATCGTTGTTTAGTATGTTTAGATAGACTGTTATTGTTTGGTTTAATTGTTCTTTGCTTAATGTTCCTACGATTCCAAAGTCTATCATTCCTATGGTGTTGTTTTGCATGATTAGTATGTTTCCAGGGTGTAGGTCTGCGTGGAAGATTCTGTGTTCGAATAATTGTTTTATTGTTGCGTCCATGATTCTTTCTGCAATTATTTTTTTGTTTTTTTCTGTTATTTTTTTAAGTTCAGAAAGTTTTGTTCCGTCGAGATAGTCCATTACTATCATTTTTTCTTTTGTGTATAGCCAGTGTACTTTTGGTATAATGACTGTTTTTGAGTTTTTGAAGTTGTTGTGGAATTTTTCAATATTGCTTGCTTCGATAACAAAGTTCATTTCGTTTTTTGTGTATCTTTCAAATTCTTTTACTATTGCTAATGGATTGAATGTGTTGTTTCTTAATCTTTGTTCGATTTTGTGCGCGAGATAGTAAAGAATGTCAATGTCTTCTTCAAATTCTTGTTTGACTTTTGGTCTTTGTATTTTTATTACGACGTGTTTTCCGTTGTGGAGTGTTGCTTTGTGTACTTGTGCTACGCTTGCAGAGCCTAATGTTTTTTTTTCAACATTCTTGAACAGTCTTTCGATTGGTTGTTTTAGTTCTGTTTCTATTATTTCTTTAATGGTTGAAAATGGCAGTGGTGTGGTGTCATCTCTTAATCGTTTGAATTCTTCGCAGTATTCTATTGGTATTAGGTCTGGTCGCATGCTTAATAATTGTCCAAGCTTGATGTATCCGCTTCCAAGTTCTTCCATGACTGCGCGTATTCTTTGTGGTATTGATGTTGGCATTGTTTTTTTCCCAAAGTGCATTCTTTTTAGAAGTGGCAGGTGCCATCCGAATCCGTATTCGTGCACGAAATAATCCATTCCGTGTTTTGCGCATGCATTGATTACTTTGCTTGCTCTTTTTATGTCTTGCAGTTTTGTTGCCATCTTTTAATATACTATGCTGGGTTGTATATTTATATATTACTACATTCAGTTTGTGTCCATGGATGAAATGACGTGTGCTTTATTGTCCGGTGCGAATAAAGTTCCTGAATTTCATGAGGCTGTCGATATTGTTAAGCGTAATTCTTCTGGCAATATTTGGCTGGTTGGCGGTTTTGTTTACAGAACTATCGCGTCTGTTTTGTATGGTTTGAAAATGCCGCGTGTTGATTTTGATTTCATTGTTGAAGTTCCTGTTGAGAAGTTTATTTTGTCAGATGGCTGGCAGGTTTTGCTTAATAGTTTTGGTAATCCTAAATTTGTTTGTGGTGAAAAAAAGATTGATTATGTGCCTTTGAGGTCTGTTTATTCAATTCGTGCGAGACATATCCCTGCAACGATTGATAATTTTTTTTCTGGCAATCCTTTGAATGTTCATTCGATTGCTTTTGATGTTTATGCAGGTGTTGTTTGTGGTGATGTTGGCATTGATGCAATCAAAAGAAGAGTTGTTGAGGTTAATAATCTTGAATTTGCAGAATATGACGCCAAAAGAAGAGGAAAGTCTGTTAATGAGCTTATTTCTGAAAAAGCTCATAGTTTGAATTTTACTCCTGTGTTTCCTTGCGATAAGAAAAATCTTGAAATTGCAGTTAATGAGTGGGAAAATGAGGGTGGTCATTGTACAAAATAACAGTTTGTTTTCGCAACATTTATATATTTAACAATATTTAACAACGTTAAATGGAAATAATCATCGATGCTTGCAGTGCAATACTGTTGGGCAAGGCATCTGTGCTCGAAACATTTATTGACACCTATGAAGTGTATTTTACTGAGGCGGTTATTAATGAAGTTTTGAAGGGTAAATCAAAAATGTTTGAAGACGCGTTTTTATTGGAGCGTTTGCAGAAGGATAAAAAGATAAAAACTGTGTTAGTGTCCCCGAATATTGTTAAGAAATTAATGTTTGATTTTAACATGGGTGTTGGTGAAGCATCTGTTGTCGCTTCAGGCATTGGCAGAAAGAATGTTTTTATCGTAACTGACAATCGTCAGGGAAGAAAAGCAGCGCGAATTAATCACATCTCGGTTGTAGGGAGTATTGAAATAGTGGTGAGTTTGTATAAAAATAAAAAAATAAGTTTTGAGAAGGCAAAAACTTGTCTTAAAAAGTTGGAAAAAGAAGGGTGGTTCGACCGGTATTTAATAGAAACCGCATTGGAGGACTTAAAATGAGCGAAGCTGAATTTTTTGGCGCAAGGCTTGAAAAGGATATTATGGGGATGATAGAAAAAACTGCTGAGGAGGAAAAAGTGGATAAAACTAAGGCGTTGAAAGAATTAGTTTTGTTGGGCAGACAGCAGTATCTTCTTCAAAAATATCTTGAATTGTATAGGGTGGGAAAATGTTCTGTTGATAAGGCTGCTGAGCTTGTGGGTATAACTGTTGCAGAAATGATGCAGGAAGCAGTTAAGATGGGCATTAAGTCAGATGAAAGTATAGAAGAATATAAAGAAGGATTAAAATTGTTGCAGCACAAATAACTAAGTAGGCACATTTTTATACCTTCTCTTGTTTTCTTTCTTGAATGTCTGAGTTAATCATTGCTGAAAAGCCAAATGCCAGCAAGCGTATTGCTGAGTCTTTGGCTGATGGTCGTCCTTCGAAGGATAATTTTAAGGGTGTTCCTTTTTATCGTTTGAAGCATAAGAATAGGAATATTGTTGTTGGTTGTGCTGTTGGTCATTTGTTTGGTTTGGCTGAAAAAAATAAGAAGAAGGGTTTTGAATATCCTGTTTTTGATATTGAATGGGTTCCTACTTATGCTGTCAGTAAGAGTGCTGCTTTTAGTAAAAATTATCTTGAAGCTCTTAAAAAACTTTCGAAGGAGTGTTCTCAATTTACTGTTGCTACAGATTATGATGTTGAGGGTGAAGTTATTGGTCTTAATATTGTGCGTTTTGTTTGCAATAAAAAAGATGCAAGAAGAATGAAGTTTTCAACATTGACTAAGCCGGATATTGTTGCCGCGTATGACTGTGCGTCTTCTCATCTTGATTGGGGGCAGGCAATGGCTGGTGAAACGAGACATTTTCTTGATTATTTTTATGGTATTAATCTTTCGCGTGCTTTGACTAGGGCAATTACTTCTGTAGGGATGTTTAAAATTTTGAGTACTGGTCGCGTTCAGGGTCCTGCGCTGAAAATTATTGTTGACCGCGAGCGTGAAATCAAGGCGTTTAAGTCTGTTCCTTTTTGGCAGATTGAGCTGAATGCTGATGCTAAAAAAGGTAAGTTGGTTGCATGGCACATTGTTGATAAATTTTGGAAGAAGCAGGATGCTGATAATGTTTTTGTTGCAACAAAATCTGCTAAGGAAGGCATTATTTCTTCTGTTGATAAAAGGGAGTTTTTACAACGTCCACCTGTGCCTTTTGACCTTACTTCTTTGCAGACTGAGTGTTATCGTTGTTTTGGCATTAGTCCTAAGGCAACTTTGGCTATTGCGCAGGATTTGTACACGTCAGGATTTATTTCGTATCCGAGAACTTCTTCCCAGCAATTGCCTTCTGCGATTGGTTTTAGCAGGATTATGAAGGAAATTTCAAAACAGCTGAAATACAAGGTGTTTGCTGAATCTTTGTTAAAACTTCCTAAGCTTGAGCCGCATAATGGTGAAAAGACTGATCCTGCTCATCCTGCTATTTATCCGACGGGTATTTCTCCAAAGGGTCTTGAGGCTCGTGCTGAAAAGGTTTATGATATTGTTGTCAAGCGTTTTCTTTCAACTTTTGGTCCGAAGGCGCGGCGTGAGACTATGACTGTTTTTGTTGATGTTAACAAGGAAATTTTTGTTGCGCGCGGTTCAAGAACGGTTGATAAGGGCTGGCATGTTTTTTATGCGCCGTATGTAAAATTGGAAGAAGCCGAGCTTCCTTCTGTTGAAAAAAATGATGTTGTGAAAGTTAAAAAAATTGTTTTGCACGAGGAACAAACTCAGCCTCCAAAACGTTTTACTCCTTCATCAATTATTAAGGAGCTTGAAAAGCGAAATCTTGGTACTAAGGCAACGCGCGCTGAGATTGTTGATACTTTGTTTAAGAGAAATTATGTTAAGGGTGAGGCTGTTGAGGCTACTGAGTTTGGAATTCAGACTATTGAAGTTTTGGAAAAGCATTCTCCTCGTATTCTTGATGAGGAATTAACGCGGCATTTTGAGCTTGAAATGGAGAACATCCGTAATAAGAAGTCAAAGCCTGAGATTGTTTTGTCGCATGCAAAAAGTATTTTGAAGGAGATTTTGCATGAGTTTAAGCATAAGGAAAAAACTATTGGTAATGAGTTAAAGAAAACTTTGACTGAAACCAAGACTGCTATGATTACTGTTGGTGAATGTCCTAATTGTAAAAAAGGATTGTTGCAGATTCGTCGTGGCAAGTTTGGTCGTTTTGTTGCGTGTGAGCGTTATCCAGATTGTAAGCATACTTATAAGCTTCCTTCTGCTGGTTTAGTTGAAGTTACTTCTAAATCCTGTGAGAAATGTCATTTTCCAATGATTAAAATTATTCGTAAAGGTAAAAGGCCGCAGGAAGTTTGCATTAATACTGCTTGTCCTCTTAAAAAGCCGTCAAAAGAATTCAAGGAGCATCCTTGCCACAAGTGTAAGGAAGGTACAATCATTTTAAGAACATCTGTTT
>CAYPAC010000095.1:4851-5281 GCA_964408615.1 uncultured Methanosarcinales archaeon | reverse complement strand
TCTTTCACTTCTGTTATTTTTATGACAAATGTTGGTTTGACATTGAACGTGTCAAATGCTTCTTTTATGTGTTTTTTTGTTTCTTCTGGTCCGTAAATTTCTAGTGTGTTTTGGTAGTCTGATGATGACATTGTTTGTATGAGTCCTGGCAGCCCTAAGACGTGGTCTCCGTGCCAGTGTGTGATTAATATTTTTGTTATGCTTGTTATTTTTAGTCCTGCTATTTTTATTTGCCTTTGTGTTCCTTCTCCACAGTCAAGGAGTATTCCTTGGTTTTTGTAGTTGAGGAATATTGCTGATTGGTTTCTTTCTTTTGTGTGCGTCATGCAGCTTGTGCCTAGAAAAGTGATTTCCATAGTTATGGATATTGTTTTGTTGTTTATAAACCATACCTTTTTAAATCTGTAAACTTTGGTTGTGTTATGGCTGA
>CAYPAC010000095.1:4126-4841 GCA_964408615.1 uncultured Methanosarcinales archaeon | reverse complement strand
GCAAGAACGTTCTTGTTTCTGCTGAAAAGTTTTTGCAGAAAGCAAGGAAAGGTGATAAAAAATTTTGGGTGAGGTATTGTGTTTTTAAGGATATTAGGAGTCGTGGTTATATTATTAAGACTGCGCTTAAGTTTGGTGCTGATTTTCGTGTTTATGAGCGTGGCGTCAAGCCTGGCGAGGATCATGCAAAGTGGGTTTTGTTTCCTGTGCACGAGAGTGAATCTTTGACGTGGTATGATTTTGCCGCAAAAACAAGGGTTGCACATTCCACAAAAAAGAAGTTGTTGATTGCTGTTGTTGATGATGAGGGTGATGTTTCTTATTGGGAGACAAGATGGTTGAGGCCTTGAACTTTGATAAGTTATTAGATTTTACTAGATTAGAACATGAGCGTTTGGTTACTCATTATGATATAAAAGGTGATTCTAAGACAAAATATGCAATGCTTGCAAAAGTTATGGAAGAGTTGGGTGAATTGTCAGAAGCAATTCTTAAGCTGGATTCTTTTCAGCGTTCAAAAAAACTTAAGGATTTTAAAACATTAAAAGAACATTTAAGTTTGGAATTTGCTGACGTTCTTTTGACAGTTCACATTCTTGCTCAGGAGATGGGTGTTGATATTTCAGCCGCATTAAAGAAGAAGATTGAGCAAATAAAGAATCGTAAATATTGAATAAATATATTTTAGTGTGTTTTTTAATACTGTTTAGATCGG
>CAYPAC010000095.1:0-4116 GCA_964408615.1 uncultured Methanosarcinales archaeon | reverse complement strand
TGTTTGTTGAGAACACAAATTTATTTAAACAATGTATTGATGTTTTTTTGCATGGTTGATTATCGTGAACAGATTTTGATGCTTGCTCAGCACAAGCCTTTGTTGCCTAATGATGTTGCTAAGTCTTTGAATACTAATTTGTTGATGGCTTCTGCTATGCTTTCCGAGCTTAGCGCGACTAAAAAGCTTAAAATTTCTCGTTTAAAGATTGGCAGTTCTCCATTGTATTTTTTGCCTGACAAAGAATTTCAATTGCAGGATTATGTGTCTTCTTTGCCTGAGAAGGACCGTCAAACTGCGTCGTCTTTACAGCAGCAGAAGGTTGTGCGTGATGTTGATCAGGACCCTCTTACACGTGTTTCTTTACGGCAAATTTCTGATTTTAGCCGCCCTTTTGTTGTTAAGAATAATGGCGAAGACGTTTTGTTTTGGAAGTGGTTTTTGGTTTCTGATGATGAAGCGCATAAGCTTATTCTGTCGGTTGTTCCTGCTGACAAGCTTGTTTCTGAAGATAAACCTGTTTCTGTGTTTAAACAAGAATCGCCTGAAATTATTACTGCGCCTAAAAAAATGATTGTTGCAAAAAATAATTTTGTGCAAAAGATAGAGTCTTTTTTTAACAGTTCTCAAATTAAGATTATAGAAAAGAGTGTTCTTAAGCGTGGTGAATGTGAGTTTGTTGTTGAGGTCCCTTCTCCTGTTGGTTTGTTGACTTATTATTGTAGGGCTCGTAATAAAAAGAAGATTTCTGATGCAGATGTTAGTCAGGCTTTTGTTGAGGGTCAGTTGCGCAAGCTTCCTGTGTTGTTGATTACTGAAGGTGAATTGAACAAAAAAGGCAGTGAGCTTCTTTCTCAGTTGAAGGGGGTGTCTTTTCAAAAAGTCTGATGGGCGTTAATCTTAAGGATTTGTTTGAGCGTGATGAAATAAAAATTGAGGATTTGTCAGGTAAAATTATTGCTGTCGATGCGTTTAACATGATTTTTCAGTTTCTTTCCACAATCCGTGGTCGTGATGGTTCTTTGCTGAAAGACAGTCACGGCAATGTTACTTCTCATTTGGTTGGTTTGTTTAGTCGCACTTCTCATTTAATGTTGGCAGGTGTTTTGCCTGTTTTTGTTTTTGATGGTAAGGCGCCTGTGCTCAAGAAAAAGGAGCAGGCTCGTCGTTTGTCTTTAAAAAGAGAGGCTGAGAAAGAGTATAACAAGGCTGTTGAGGAGGGTGATGTTGAGGCAATGCGTAAGTTTGCTGCGCGTTCGTTATATGTTGATGAAAGTAGTATTAATGATGCAAAAGAGCTGGTTTCTTTGCTGGGTTTGCCTGTTGTTCAGGCGCCTTCTGAGGGCGAAGCTCAGGCAGCGCATATTGTTAAAAATGGTGATGCGTGGGCTGTTGGCAGCCAGGATTATGATAGTTTGGTTCATGGTACTCCGAGGCTGATTCAAAATCTTTCGATTGCTGGCAAAAGAAAACATCCAAAAACTCTTGCTTATAGGATTGTTTCTCCAGAGATTATTGAACTTAAAAAAAATCTTGATAGGTTGGGGATTTCTCAAAAGCAGTTAATCTTGCTTTCAATGCTTGTTGGCACAGACTACAATCATGGTGGTGTGAAGGGTATTGGTCCTCAGAAGGCATTAAAACTTGTTCGCGAATTTAAAAGTGCTGAAGATTTGTTTTCTGAAGTGAAATGGTCCGAGCATTGTGATGTTCCATGGAAGGATGTTTTACACGTCTTTGAGCAAATGCATGTTTCTGATTCTTATGAAATAAAATTTTCTAATATTAATTCAAATTCTTTAATAAATTTTCTTGTTGATAAGCATGATTTTGGTTCTGCGCGTGTTTTGGCGGTTATTAAAAACATTGAGTTGTTTCAGCAGTCTAAAACACAGAAAGGTTTAAGTGCGTTCTTTAATCAGTAGATTTTATGAGATTGAAAGATGTGCTTGTAAAAAAATTCTCAAAAAAAGAACTTTCTTTTTTGAGAGGTGGTTTTGATACAGTAGGCAGTATTGCATTGATTGAAATTCCTGCTGAATTGAAAAAAAAGCAAAAAATTATTGCCAATGCTGTTCTGTCTCAAAACCCTGCAATTAAGTCTGTTTTCAAAAAAGTGGGTGGTCATAAAGGTAAATTTCGTACTCAAAAGCTGGTCTGGCTTGCAGGTGAAAAAATATCTGAAACTGTGCATAAGGAAAGTGGGGTTTTGATAAAGCTTGATGTTGCGGAATGTTATTTTTCTCCAAGGCTTGTGTCAGAGCGTTTGCGTATTTCTAATCTTGTTAATCCAAATGAAAAAGTTTTGGTTCTTTTTAGCGGTGTTGGTCCGTATTCTTTAGTTTTGGCAAGGCATTCACCTGCAAAAAAAATTGTTTCTGTTGAAAAAAACCCTGTTGCGCACAGATATGCTGTTGAAAATCTTCAATTGAACAAAATTTCTGAGGATAAACTTATTTTGTTGAAAGGGGATGTTAAAAAAATAGTTCCTTCACTCCGGCAGAAGTTTGACAGGATTGTTATGCCTCTTCCTAAAGAGAGTGATTTGTTTCTTGATGTTGTTTTGTCAAAAACTAAAAAAAACAGTGTGATTCATTTGTATCAGTTTTCTAATGAATCTGAATTTAATTGTTGTGCTGAAAAGATTGTTAGGAAGTGTGCGTCTTTTGGCTATTTTTGTGAGATTGTTCGCATTGTTAAGGCAGGGCAGTCTGCCCCTCGGACTTACCGAATTTGTATTGATTTGAAAATTAGTTAGTGCACGCGCTCGGTCTTCCGTTTTCTTTCATTGCTGTTGCTCAAGTGGGATTCACATCCTCATCGCGTCGTGCTGTGTTGAATAAGTGTGTATTGTTTAAATAGTTTATCCAAACATATTCTTGTAGTCTTGTTCTTTTTCAACAGCATCATTTCTTATTTTTTGAATTGCTGCTAAGAAATCTTCTTCTTTTACTTTTGTTCTGTCGTTTCTTATTGCGAAATATCCTGCTTCTGTGGCTGTTGCTTTTATTTCTGCGCCTGAGAACCCGTCAATTTGTTTTATGATTTTTTCAGTGTTTATTTTGTTCACATTCATTTGGTTGGTGTGTATTTTAAATATTTCTTTTCTTGCTTGTTCGTTTGGCAGCGGCACGAGTATTAATCGGTCTAATCTTCCTGGTCTGATTATTGCTCCGTCCAGAATGTCTTTTCTGTTTGTGCACCCGATAATCTTGACATTATCCAGTGGTTTAAATCCGTCTATTTCTGCAAGTAGTTGCATGAATGTTCGTTGCACTTCTCTTTCTCCGCTTGTTCCTATGTCTATTCTTGTTGCCGCGATTGCATCTAATTCGTCAATAAAAATGATTGAAGGTGCTTTTTCTCTTGCGAGCTGGAAAATTTCTTTTACTAATTTTGCGCCTTCTCCTATGAATTTTTGCACGAGTTCAGAGCCTACTACTTGTATGAATGTTGAGTTTGTTGATGCTGCGACTGCTTTTGCAAGCATTGTTTTTCCTGTTCCTGGCGGCCCGTATAACAGTATTCCTTTTGGGGGTGTGATGCCGATTTGTTTGAACAATTCGGGTTTTTTAAGGGGGAGTTCTATTATTTCTTTGATTTCGTTTTCTTGTTGTGTGAGTCCGCCTATTGATTCCCATGGTATGTCTGGTTTTTCCATTATTACGAATTTTTCTACATCAAATTTTTTTGATGCACTGATTTTTTTCACTACAATGAGATTTTTTTGTTCTGCAAGCACCCCATCCCCTGGTTTTATGCCTATACATGATGCTGAAACATCGACAAGAAATTCATTGCCGTTTGGCAGTCTTACTAATGCTTTTTGGTCGATTATGTCCCGTACTTCGCAGGCAATGAGTGGTGTTCGTTTGAATTTTTCTAGTTCTTTTTCTAAATTTTCAACGCTGTCTTTGAGAACTCTGTTTTCTTCTTCTAATCCTGTTAAATTCATTGCGTAACTATACATGATGCTGTTTACTTTGTCGCCTTCATTTTGATTGTTCACAGTCATCTTATTCTTCAGGGGACAGGTTTGTTTATAAATATTTTGATAGTGTCGGCTCTGTCCCGAGTCTCGTAAAAACTAAATAATCCCTCTACCTGCGTTAGCAG
>CAYPAC010000094.1:0-5295 GCA_964408615.1 uncultured Methanosarcinales archaeon | reverse complement strand
CACAGACGGAAATTGTTTGGTAGAAATGGATGAAGAACCACCACACCTGCTTTCTTATGAAAATCTAAACACTGCATTAACAGTTGCAAAATTACTCAAAGCAACAATTATTGACGAGATACACTTCATGAGAAAAACAATAGTAGATGGCTCAAACACATCAGGATTTCAAAGAACCGCACTAATTGCAAGAAACGGAAGCATAACGACAAATACAAATACAATAAAATTACCCACAATAATACTTGAAGAAGACGCGGCAAAAATCATTAAAGAAGACAAAAACTCAGTCACTTACAGACTGGACAGATTAGGTATTCCATTGATAGAAATCAGCACAACACCGGACATAACAACACCACAACAATGCAAAGAAGTTGCAGAATCAATAGGTTTATTGTTAAGAAGCACAGGAAAAGCAAAAAGAGGAATAGGAACAATAAGGCAAGATGTTAATGTCTCAATCAAAAACGGAAACAGAGTTGAAATAAAAGGAGCGCAGGATTTGCGAATGCTTCCAAAAATCGTAGCAACAGAAGCATTGCGACAAAAAAAATTACTGGAAATAAAAAACGAACTCTCAAAAAGAAAAATAAAAGAAGTTTCTGCAGAAATAACAGATATCACAAACATAATGAATCATTCAGGCTCAAAAATAATAGCACAAACAATAACCAAAGGTGGAAAAGTACTTGCAATAAAGCTCGAAAAATTTTCTGAAGTCCTAAAAACAGAAACACAACTAAACAAAAGATTAGGAACAGAATTCAGCGAACGCGCAAAAATAATAGCAGGAGCAGGAGGAATATTCCACTCAGACGAACTGCCAGCATACGGCATAGAACAAAAAGAAATACAAAAAATAAAAGGAACACTGCTTTGTGAACCACAAGATGCATTTGTGATAGTGGCAGATGAACAAGACAAAGCACAAAAATCACTGCTTGCAGTAATTCAAAGAGCAAACGAAGCCATTGTTGGAGTTCCATCAGAAGTCAGAAAAGCAAACGACGACGGAACAACAAGCTATTTGAGACCAATGCCGGGAGCAGCAAGAATGTATCCAGAAACAGATGTACAACCAATAAAAATAACAAAAGAACAAATAAATAAAATAAAACTGCCAGAATTAATAGAAGATAAAACAACAAGATACGAAACATTCGGATTAAGCAAGGATACAGCACAAACACTTGCAAAATCAGACAAAACAGAATATTTTGAACAATCCATTAAAAAATACAAAAAAATAAAACCAGCATACATAGCAGAATTAATTATAGGAATTGAAAAAGCAGTCAAAACACAATACAACATAGAAATACAGCCAACAGAAAAAGATTTTGCGATGTTGTTTGAGGCATTGAATAACAACGAGATTGCAAAAGAAAATGTTGTTGAAATACTAAAAGAGAATAAGCCGGTTGTTGATATAATTCATAAATACAAACTAATAAGCGATGCAGAACTAAAAGAAAAATTACGCGAAATTTGTGAAGAAAACAAAGGAATGCCATTCAACGCACTAATAGGAAAAGCAATGCAACAATTAAGAGGAAAGGCAGGAGGAAAAAAAATAGTTGAAGTCCTGCAGAGAATGGTACAAAAATAACCTGAAAGACAAAACACTAAATTCTATAAGAGCCATATCTATTCTTGCACAAATTCTTGATTACGGATTAGACGAATTAGAAGCAGCAGCTATTCTTGCAGAGCACCACGCTTTAAGTCCTGCAGATTCGATACATGCAGTTTTAGCACTGCAAACAGACGGAATTGTGAGCAGTGACACTTCTTTTGACAGAATAAAGACACTAAAAAGAATAGATTTCTCTCAAATGTAAATATTGAATGGCAGAAAAGAAAAATGGCGGTGATTTGCGGGAGGTATTAAACACTGAAGGTTGTAACTTAGATTATATTAATATTATCATTTTTGATAATATTAATCAAACGAAAGTTTTATATATAAGAACTGATTAGCAGGGTGTATGAATGCATTACAATTATTAGAAGAATTTAAAAAGAGTTCTAAAGCGGTATTTACAATTAAGGATATCGCCAGAATAATCAATAAAAACAAAAAATACACTTCTTTACTAATGCTCAGATTAAAGAAAAGAGGTTTAATTCTCGAAATTGAAAACGGCAAATACTGCCTTAAAGACGAAAATATATTGAATGTTTCAACATCACTTGTATTTCCATCTTATATCTCATTTATCGCGGCATTGAGCTTTTATAGAGCTACGACACAGATTCCAAGAGTTATTGAAATAGTTTCTCCAAAATCAAAAAACAAAATAAAATACCAAGGATATACGATACAATTTATTCGTTTTAATAAAAACAGAATTTTTGGGTATAAAAAAGAGTATGCTTATGAGAAAAATATGTTCATTGCAGAACCAGAAAAATTAATAATAGATTGTTTGCTCTTAAATAGAACCTCTTTAAAAGATGTATTCATACTACTAAAATCTGAAAAGATTGATGTTTTAAAATTATGTGGCTATGCAAAAAAAATGAACTCCAAAATTCTTATAAAAAGATTAGGATATTTGCTCGAGATGGCGCAAAAAGAGATTTACAAAAAATTTCTTAAGATTAAATTCTCTAAAAAATATGAAAAATTAAATTCGCTGCTTCCAGCCAGAAATATCAGGAGTTCAAAATGGAAATTGATAATAAACGAGGATATAAATGCTCAATAAAAAAAATCTTGAAAAGTACAAAACTATCACAGGACTGAATCTTGGCCAGATAGAACGTGATTACTTACAACATTTGACCTTAATGCTGTCGTTTAGAATTTTTGACGAACATTTGGTGTTTAAAGGCGGAACTTCACTTCATAAAGTGTATGGACTTAATCGTTTCAGCGAGGATTTGGATTTTAATATTTGTAAAGAAACAAACATGATGAAAGCAATGAAAAAAATAAGCCAAAATATTGCATTATTTGGCTATGAAAACTCAATTGATATATTGAAAAATCAACAAAAAGTAAAGACCATCAGACTAAAAATTAAAGGTCCGTTATTTAATGGACAAGAAAAAACCGCGTTATACCTGCGGATAGAAATAAGTGAAAGAGAAAAATTAACTCTTGAGCCAACAATAAATGAAATAAACCCACTTTACGAAGATATCCCATCATATCAGGTTAAAGTAATGAATTTAAGAGAGATATTGGCTGAAAAAGTAAGGGCACTAATGACAAGAGACGCGGCACGTGATGTATTTGATATTAATTTTTTATTGAAAAAAAACATTACACCAGACTTAAAATTGATAAACATGAAACTCAAATACTACAAAATAAGTTTTGTCTTTAAAAAATTTGAAAAATCAATAGAAGAAAAAGAACAGCTTTGGAAGAAAGACCTATCAAAATTAGTTCTTAACCTGCCTGACTTTGAAAAAGTAAAACAAGCAATACTATCAGAATTTAAAAAGCTAAGGACGCAATAAATTTATCGACGATCAAACAGACACAGTGAATGATTTTTGTCACCTTTTAGAAAAATTGCAGAAAGAATAACTACTTAAAAATAGTATTCTGCGCATAATCTGTACAGTAATTATAAAGATTTATTAAAACAAGCATTTTAAAAATTCTATAGTAATAGTTGGTTTAAGAAAGAGGTGTTATGATGATTCAAAACCATAACAAAAAAATTATTTCAACATTTTTATTTCTCGTTTTATTATTTTTTTTGTTATCTTCTTTTGTTGCAGCTGCTCCTAATATACAAATTTTGTCCCCTCAAAACATAAACTATGCCAGCCACAAAATTCTCCTTAATGTAACTTCAAATGAAACAGTAGACTTTTTCATAAAAGGCGCAAGAAATAATAATGTTGTAATGACAAAAAATGTCACTAAGTATGAATCGTTTCTTTACGGAAAGAGTGGGGAATTTAATTTCAGCATAAATGCAAATAATTCCAACGGGGTTGATACTGAGAGTATATTATACAATATAACACTGCCTGACAACCCTATTAATCTAACATCCTGCGGAATTCTAATTTCTGCCAATGCTAAATACAGCGTAGTTAATAATTTGTCAGATGGAGGTTCTTGCCTAGCATGGTTTGAAGATACGTATAATATAGACTTAAATTTGAATGGTTTTACTATTCAGTCTCCCGGTCAGTCAATAGTTGCAGAATGTTTTTTTTCAAAGATATACAACGGAAAGATTAAAATCACTAGCAACGACGTGTGGGATGTAGGTTTGCGTCTTGGGGCCAGTGATTCCTGTTTATTTAAAAATTTGAGCATAGAAACAAACGGGATTGGTGTTATGTTTATCGCCGGTGCTGACAGGCTTAAATTTGAGAATGTGAACATAAGAGCACCTTACGGGGTTTTAGGCTATTTTAATTTCCTGTCAGTTGCAGAATTCAAAAACGTAACATTTACTGGCACTGGCGAAGGGGCAGCATTTAGACACATTGGTTCGGTTTCTGATATTTACACCCTTGACGAAGTTGTAGTAAGCAATTATTCACAAGACATCTCAATAGAAGATTTTGCATTAAACTTAGAATACATTCTCAGAAGCAGCACTATAAATACATCAGGCACAAAAGAAGGCTTTCCTATTTTGCAACCAAGATTCGGCATAACAAGACTATTAAAACAGCACAAAGTAATAATTAATTTAACTGACCAAAACGGCAACCCAGTTTCTGGAGCTGTAGAAATTCTTGAGAACAACTTTGATCCTAAACAAGAAGTACAAACTATTGACTACAACCCAACAGCACAGGTATTTATTGGAACAAATGCGTTGGGTGTTGGTGAAACATTCTTGACAGAAGAAATTGAAGTGATAACCAGCTTTTCGCCACTTGTTTCGCAAAAAAAGAGATTTGACCCGTACAATTTAACGGCAAGGTCAAAAGGAGTTACTGCAGACAGAATTATTAATTTTAGCACAACAAATTCCACAATAAGAGTAGGAGTACCACTTACATTCCAAGAAGTACCACAGTGTACAATAATACAAATGCTGGACATCAATAATGACGGCGTAGTTGATACACAAGATGCATTATTCATAATCAGACAGAAAACAGGGCATGCGGTTTCGTTCAACAGCACTAAAAATTGCCAAGGAATAAACCTAAACCCATTTTAAAATGAATTACAACACAAAATTGAGAAAAATATTTGTTATTTTAGCCGCAGCATTTATTTTTGTTACCATATTGGCAATTGCAGATATTGAATTTGCAGCTACAATGACCATAGCCAGTGTAAACACCACGGCAAACAACACT
>CAYPAC010000093.1:3107-5322 GCA_964408615.1 uncultured Methanosarcinales archaeon | reverse complement strand
AGTTTAAGTGCGTGGCTCATATTGAAGATAAAGTAATGAGATTTTATCGTTTTCTCTTAAAATTCTGTTGTAAATAAGTCCTAAGTGATATTTAACTGCTTCTGGAGTAGCGGTTTCAGGACTGCTGCCTATAAGATCTTGTGATGTTACTTCCCCAAGATTTTTTATTTTAATCTCTTTTATCGTTACAGTGGTTGCGTAATCGTCAAATCTTGGAAGTGAATTTTGTGTTCCTGGTTCAACGAGAATTCTTACACGGGCGATTTCTCCGGGAAACGTGCCTTTCGGTTCTGGTCTTATGCGGACTCCTGGTCTTATTATTGTTGTTAATTGTTTTGATTCGATGAGTGGTTTGTAAACTTTTCTGAACCAAAGTTCATATGGTATTCTTTGAAAGCCTTGTTTAAATACTGCGTCAATGAGAATATCAGCACATTCTTCAGGATTACAGCCATTCACAGGTACGTGAACATCAGCAGATAAATAGTTTGGCAGTCGTTCTTGGTATTTTCTGCGAATCTCTTCATCAGTCCAAGCGTTTGCTACGGGTCTGTCCAGCCTTGAACGTGTTCGTCTTTTTAGTTCTTCAAATGGCACATCAATGTAGAATATGACGCCATTTTTTTTAAAATCAACTATGTTCGCAGTGTCTAAAAGAGTTCCTCCCCCTGTTGCAATTACTATGTTTTCAAGATTGGAAAGGTCTTTGACAATTTCGCGTTCCAGCACTCGAAATGCTTCCCATCCTTCCTGCTGGATAAGTTGGTCATGGTGGTATCCTAATCTCTTGCTTATTTCTTCATCAACATCTTTGAATTGTTTGTCAAACCGGTGTGCTAAATATCTGCCAACGGTTGTTTTTCCGCTTCCGCCGAACCCTGCTAAAACTATATTTTTATTCATGTGTAAGTCCTGCTGAGGAGAACATTGTTGCGCGGATAATGTCTTCAGGTAAAATATTCCCGTGGCGTTGGTTAAATTGGAGAACCGCTTGTCTTGCTACCATTTCAAGCCCGTCTTGTAAGCGCGTGTATCCTGCTGCTTTTGCGTATTGAAGCGTCATTGGCAGATGGCCAGTTAGGTTTACATCGGCGATTATTGCATGCTTTGGTAGTTGCTGCATATTTCGCAATGAAGTTATTGTGTCGAGCACAAAATAGTGTTGTATTGGATGCCCTTTTTCATCTGTTGATACTTTTCCAAATGCAGAATACATTTCTAATGGTCCTTTACCGCCTTTGTCTGATGCATTAACCACTGCATCTGTGTTGATTAATTCAGCAGGGATGGCGTCTTCTCCTGTTGCGCGTATGATTTTTTGTTGGTAATGTGCGTTTATTCTGTCTGCTATGTCTTGTGCTTTTTCAATTGTTCTGTTGATGATAACTATTTCAGAAGGTTCATGTGGAACAAGTGTGTATGCAATTGCGGCTGTTGTTCCACCTGCACCAAATATTACGATTTTTTTCCCTTTTGGTGTTTCATTATACTTTTTTAATTGATAAAGAAGCCCTTCAGTGAATCCTTCACCGTCACTGTTGTATCCGATTAATGAACCGTCGTTCTGTTTGTGAATGACATTTGCTGCGCCGATGATTTTAGTAAGCGGGTGGAGTTTGCCGTATTTTGCAAGAACCGGAACAATTTTGTCTTTGAATCCAGAACCTGCTCCACCTCCAATGCATTTTGGATCTTCTTTGACAGCTTCAAGAAATGCAGCGATAGTTTTCTCATCAAGTTCTGCAACAGCAAATATTCTGCGGTATTTGAGATTGTGTTTTTCATAAACTGTATTCCACATTCGCGGCGAAACTGCAGGATAATCCTTTTTGATAAGGGTGACGACAACGCCGTCGAGTAAATCTAACTTTGATAAGTCCAAATGTGCCGCGCTTCCGTCAATTTCATTTATTGAAACATCACCATTCTTTATTCTCTCACGTATATCATCTCTCAGAAGATAGTCATTCTGTTGAGGGTGCATTGCTAGTTTTAACATCCCTCTTTCAAATAAGTCTTTAATTGTCTTGCTCATGTTACGATATAATTGTTTATTGCTTATCTTTCTTCACTTCAACCCTTCAACATGTGTTTTAAGGTGTGTTGTTGCAAGTATTCCGTGCATGTGGAAGTCTGTTGTTGTTTTGATTGGTTTTAGTCCTGCATTTTTTACTTCTTTCAATAATTCGTCTTTTGTATAATACTTTTCATATCC
>CAYPAC010000093.1:0-3097 GCA_964408615.1 uncultured Methanosarcinales archaeon | reverse complement strand
TTAATTCTTTGTGTTTTTCCAGCATTTTTTTTCGTTCTTTCTTGCTGAAATGTTCTATGAGTCCGTCGCTTATGACGAGGTCGTGTTTTTTGCAGTAGTCAAAAATGTTTTTTGTTAAGTAAACAGTTTTGTTGCTTTTTCCTATTTTTGCGTAGGTTTTGCATGCTTCGCTGTTATTATCAATTACAGTCCCTTTTTTGTTGAATTGTTCAGCTAATAGTTTTGCCATATAGCCGCTTCCTCCGCCTACGTCGAGAAAGTTTTTGAAACCAATATTTTTAAGAAGTTTTTTGTAGCTTCTAAATCTTAAGTGTTCGTATAATTTAAGGAGAATAATTGATTTGAATGGCAGTCTTTGCCAGAATGCTGTCCAGTTTGGTTTCATTTTTGTTTGACAAATATTTTTGTTATTCTTGGTATTAGCATGCTCGCTATAATGAGTATTGCGGGAATAATAAGTGCTTTCCATCCTTTTCCTAATTGGTTTCCTAAATAGACAAACACAAAGCTTCCTGCTATGTTTGTAATAAAGGTTGCAGTCAGAAATGGTGTTAGTTTGCATGTTTTTACAAGTCCTGCCGCATAGCTTAATGGCATGTATGGCAGGTATAGCAGTCTTAGTATGAATATTGTTTCAAATGTGTTTTTTTCAACTGTTGTTTCTATTTTTTTGTGGATTTTTTGTATGATTCCTGCTTCAAATTTTGGCATTAGTGTCTGGAATTGTCGTGCAATAATAAAGGCAATTCCTGCTGTGAGTGTTGCCGCGATTAATGCAATTATCAGTCCATAGAGTGTGCCGAATAGTACGCCTGCTGCAATTGAGAACGCTGAGACTGGCAGAAACATAAGGCCAGCTATTATGTACAGGATGATAAAGATAAATACTGCGTAAATTCCAAAAGGTGCCAGTATTTGTCGTAAATATTCAACATCAGCGAATTCTTTAAGTGATGAATAAAGTATTATTATCGCTATTATCGCAGTAATAATCATGATTATTTTTGTTATTTTGTTCATCTTGTCAGCCCATATTCGTAAAAACTTTTGAGTGTTGTTGGTGCAATTCTAATATTACTTGGTCTGATGATGGAATTAATACTGTGAGTTTCATTTTTTTCACCCGTATCTGAATATAAATTTTAAAATTTTTTTCATTGTTGGTGTTAGTTTTTTTTCATAGAATGTGCCTGCGATTTTTGCGTTTATGCCGCTGAGTGTTGGATAAACATGCACTGTTTTGTATATGTCTTGTATTTTTAGGTTTTTTCTCATTGCAAGCACAAATTCTGCAATGAGTTCGCCCGCGTGTTCTCCGATGATATGAACGCCAAGTATGTTTCCCTTTTTTGTTGTTATTGTTTTAATAAATCCTTGTGTGGCGTCATCTGTTTGTGCTCTGTCATTTGTTTCAAAGCCAGTTTCAAAAACAAGCGCGTCTGAATGTTTTTGTTTTGCTTCTTCTTCTGTCATTCCCACTCTTGCTATTTCTGGTTGCGTGAATGTTGTCCAGGGCATGGCCGTATAGTCTGTTTTTATTGGAAGGTGAAAGAGTGCATTTGTTAATGCTATTCCTGCTTCGTATGCTGCTGCGTGTGTAAAAAGATATTTTCCATTGACATCTCCTATTGCATAAATGTTTTTTACTGTTGTTTGGAGGTGTTTGTTGACTTTGATTGAGCGTTTATCATATTCGACATTAATTGATTCGAGATTTAGTCCTTCAATGTTGGGTGTTCTTCCGACTGCTGCAAGAATTTCATCTCCGTTAATTGTTGTGGTGTTGTTGTTTTGCTTGTACGTTATTATTTTTTTGCCGGTTTTTTTTTCAACTTTGAGGATTTCTGTGTTTTTGAGTATTGTTATTCCTTCTTTTGTCAGTATGCTTTCAATTTTTTTTGATATTGTTGTGTCTTCTTTTGACAGTATGTTTTCTCCGCGTTCGAAAACAATGACTTTTGAACCAAGTCTTGCAAATGCCTGTGCCATTTCTACCCCTATTGGCCCTCCGCCAAGAATAAGCAGTGTTTTGGGAAATTTTTTGTTTTCAAATATTGTTTCGTTTGTGAGATATCCTGTTTCTTCAAGTCCTTTTATTGGCAGTTTGAATGGTCGTGAGCCTGTTGCAATAATGAATTTTTTTGAATAAAGTTTTTGGTCGTTTACGATTATTGTGTGTTTTGTTTCAAACTGCGGATTGCTGAATATTACGTCTACGCCCATACTGCGAAAGCGTTCCGGGCTGTCGTGTGGCTGTATTTTTTTTATAATGTTCTGCACGTAATCCATGATGTTTGAGAAGTGTATTTTTGCAGAAGGAACTTCAATTCCAGCTGTTTTTGCTTTTTTTATTGTGCTGGCAACAGTTGCTGCGTGAATTAGTGCTTTGCTTGGCACGCACCCTGTCCATAAGCATTCTCCGCCAAGTTTGTTTTTTTCTATGAGTGCGACTTTTGCCCCTAATTTTGCAGCTCCTGCTGCTGCTGCAAGCCCTCCTGAACCGCCTCCGATGATGATTATGTCATAATTTTGCGTCATTTTTTTGTTTCAATTGTTTCTTGATATATTAAAATGATGTTTAACACTTTTTTGTGTTTTTAAGTATGACCAGTTGTGTGTTTTTCATTCGTCCAAATCGTTGTTTTGAAACAATCTTCCACTGCGTATTTTTGATTAGTTCTTTTAGTGAATAATTTTTTCCCCAGCCGAGAAGTAATTGGAATGGTTCAATGATTTTTGACAATAATGTTTTGTTTTCAGAAAACTGGTCAAGTATTGCAAAAACTGCGTTTGGTTTTGTGATTCTTGCTGTTTCTTTTAGTATTGATTTTGGGTTTGGCGCAACTCTAATGACGTATGTTGCGAGTGCTTTGTCAAATGTGTTGTTTGCAAATGGTGTTTTTGTTGCATCGCAGTGTAAAAGTTTTGCTTTCATTTTCTTGTTTTTTGCTTTTTCCAGCATTGCTTTTGAGAAATCAATTCCTGTAACGTTTGTGTTTTTTGGATAGTGTGGCAGGTTAAGTCCTGTTCCAACGCCTATTTCTATTATTTTGTTGCTCTGTTTTCGCTTGAGGGTTTTGATCACTTTTTTGTGGTT
>CAYPAC010000092.1:0-5377 GCA_964408615.1 uncultured Methanosarcinales archaeon | reverse complement strand
CTGCTAACGCAGGTAGAGGGATTATTTAGTTTTTACGAGACTCGGGACAGAGCCAGAATTATCTATACATTTATAAAGTTTAAAATCTCGTGTTGTGTAAATAATGAAGCACAGCCCTATTGAGTTTGAATATTCTCAGATTACAAAATTTATTTTTATTGGCACGAATCAGTGTTGTGAGGGGCATTTTGAAAAATCTTTGTTGAAGAAAGGGATTACTGCAGATATTTCTCTTGAGGAAGAGCGTCTTGATGCTCCGTGGGGTGTTGATTTCTTTTTGTGGCTTCCGACAAAGAACCATCTTGCGCCTTCTAAAAAACAGTTTCTTGTTGGCATTAACACTCTCAAGGATTTTGAAAAAGCTAAAATTAAAGCTTACGTGCATTGCGAGCGCGGTCATGGAAGAGCACCAACACTTGTTGCGGCATATCTTGCAGCTGTTAAAGGGATGTCTGTCGACCAAGCTATTGCTTTTGTTAAGAAAAAGCGTCCTGTATCGCATATTAATAAAGCTCAAAAAAGCGCTGTTGTAAAAATGCGTCCTTATCTTAAGAAAGAATTAAAAAAATAAAAATTTAAAAAAATTAAAAAATTAACTGCACCCGCAGCTTGTGCAGGTGTTTTTTTGTTCTTCTTGTTTTTTGTTTTTCTTTTTCTTGTCCATTTTGTTCTTAAAATGGTTTATCAATTTATTAATGTTGTCTAACTGTTAAAATGTTTATTTAATTATTTGTTAAACATATTGTTTAATTATCAAAACAAATCATTATAAGTTTAATTTTTGTTGTTAGTGTGATGAAAATACGATTATGTTTGATGATTGTTGTTTTTCTGTTGTTTGTTTCTGCTTGCAGTAAAGGAACAATAACAGATGCTGTTGTTGAACAAAAACTTCTTGTTCAGCAGGAAGTTGTTAAAACAGGTCTTGGAAAAGGAAACATTCCTCCTGATTTCACAATAACATCGACTGATGGTAAATCTGTTAATCTTCGTTCTTTTCAAAACGAAAACATGCCTGTTTTGGTGTATTTTATGGCTACATGGTGTCCTTTTTGTGCAAGGGATTTTGCAGTTTTGTCTGAAATTTATTCTTTATACGAAAAGGATGTTCCTATTGTCGTAATGAGTTTGGATTTAAGCGAGGATAACAATATCTTGAAAGAGTATAAGAAACGATATCCTTTGCTGGATAAAATAGAGTTTGGCGCGAGCAGCGCTAACACTCTCAGTGCTTATCAAGTAAAGCATACAACAACCAAATATGCGATTGGCCGTGATGGTGCTATTTTGTATTCTGGTTCTGGCGCATTTGATGTTAACCAATGGAAGATTCTTCTTGAAGCATTAAAGAGTTCGTAAAATGATTAACTGGATTTTTGTTTCATTTGCTTTTGGTGCTGGCTTGGCTGCTTTTTTTTCTCCATGTTCTGTTGCATTGCTTCCTGGTTATGTGACTTATTATTTGTCAAAGAATTCTGCTAAGTGGCGTGTTTTTTCAAGTGTTTTTTTTGCTTTTGAAGCTATTTTGGGTTTTTTCTTTGTTTTCGGAAGTGCTGGAACTCTTCTTTTGTTGATTGGTCAGCAGGTTAAAACTTTAATTCCAAGTATTTCTGTTTTTAGTGGTTTTTTTCTTGTTTTTGTTGGAACTAATTTGTTGCGCGGAAGAGATGTTTTAAACTCGTTAATGCGTTATTTTAAAATGTCCAAGAAAGACCAATCTGGTTTTTTGTTTGGTGTGATGTATGCGGTGGGTGCATTGAGTTGCACGTTTCCTCTTTTTATCAGTGTTGTTATTGCAGGCATTATAGATAATTCTGTCTTCAGCAGTTTTGGTTCTTTGTTGTCTTATATTGTTGGTTTTAGTTTATTGATGTTAATAATTACGATAGGTGTTGGTTTCGCGAGAGATTTTTTTCAAAGGAATATTTTAAAAGCATTGCCTTTTGTTAATAAAATAAGCGCGTTCTTGATATTATTTGCTGGTTTTTACATGATTTATTATCAGTTGGCTTTCGTGTAAAAACGCAAAAGTTTAGTATCAGTCTGTTGGTATTTTCACATAACCTTTTATTAGCATTCTTCCAAGCATGCTTAAGCTTATTGCGAGTCTTCCTTTTGTTTCTGTAACATCTATGAGCCCCAAATCAAGCAGTCCTTCGCTTTTTAGGTTGCCGTTGACGTGGTAAGATATTAGTGGCATGCTCATTTTTGTTTTTCTTGACAGTTCTTCAAGGCTTTTACAGCAGGTTTTGTCTTCTGCCAAAATTTTTAATATGGCAAGTTTTCTGTCGGATAACAATTTATAATACGAGAATTTTAGTACTGGCAGTATCATTGCATTGTCTCCTTCAACGGATATTGCTTTTAGTCCGTTGACAAATGCGGCGGATGTTGCTGCACAGGTTGTGCTTCGGTCTCCTGTTGCAGTGTTTACTATGATGTTTTTTTCGTGTTCTATTTCTTTTATTTCTGCAATTTTTTGAAACGTTTCTTCCCAGACATTATCTTTTCCAAGTTCGACAATCTTGCAGGGTATTTTGAAGCGTTCTAAGTCTTGTTGTGTTTTTTGTGCTTCTTTCATCTTGTTTGCAGGTGTTATAAGAATGACTTTCTCTGTTGGAAAATCCTTTAGTCCAACAAATAATGCAGGCATGTTGTCACCGACTGGTGCTATGATAGTGTATTTCATTTTAAGTAGTTTGTTTAAAAAATAAAGCTAATATTTAAATCTTATGTTTAAGTCCGAGTTGTTTTCTAATGATAAAAACTAACACCAAAGGGACAATTATCCATTGAACAATCGGGGTTAATCCTACATTTATCCATGGAATTACTGGCATTATTTCTGAGTACTGCCATGTTCCTTTTATGTTCACATGGATAAATTCACTTATCATAGTATAAACTACTCCTGCTAAAATAAAAAGCATTATTTGGTTTTTTGTTGGCTTAACAATCCATTTTCTTGTTTTAAAAATAAAGCTTACAAAAAAGAATGCGCCAAGCGTTATTAGTACATCACCTGTAATACACCACCAGCAAAAGCGAGGATAAACATTTAGTCCGTCTGGAAATATGTAAAAGTAAGAGTGCAGTCCTTCCCAGAATATGTGCAGTAATAAAGAGAAAAAAATAATGTTAAGCTCAATATTATTGCAGATTTTTTGCAGTTTCATTTGAGTATTTTTTTCAATTGTCGTTTTGCCGTTGGCGATAATTTCTTGACGCACACGCAAATACAGCACGAACATGCTGGACAAACACCGCCTGCGCAACAGTTTTTCTTTGCCATTGTTTTTTTCCTCCGTAAAGTTTAAATACTTACTTATTTATACTTAATAAATATTAGGAAGTATTTAAAGGTGAAAGTTTCAGAATGGTAACTAATGCAATGGCGCAGGGTTGTAAAATGAAAGGTCAGGGTTACTGTCCGCGTCCTTTGGAATGTGCCGCGGCTTTTTTGAGTAAGAAATGGACGTTGTCTGTTTTGGTTACTGTGGGTAATTTCGGCCAGTTGCGTTTTAACCGCATTCTTGGCAGTGTTGAGGGTATTAGTGCAAAGATGTTGTCTGAACGTTTGACTGAGCTTGAAAAACAAAAGCTTGTCAAGCGCATTGTTTTTTTTGAAAAACCACCGCGTGTTCAATATGAATTAACACGTTCTGGAAAAAAACTTTACGATTCTGTTATTCCTTTAATGAAATGGGCTGAGGATGAATGTCATGACTAAGGAGGTTTTGAATATGACAACAACAAATAAAAAAAGAAAGAAACATCGGAGTATTTGGGCTAGCATTGATTATTTCAGGATATTTTTTGCAAATTTTTTCAAAACTTAACAGGAGGTTAACAAAAATGAAAGAGTACGATTTTGTAATTATTGGCGGCGGTGCTGGCGGGTTTGCAGGTGCCATTAGAGCTTCAGAACTTGAAGCGAAAGTTGCTATAATAGTGAGCAAACGATTGCCTCTTGGTGGCACGTGCGTGAATGTTGGTTGTGTTCCAAGCAAGTATCTTATTGAAGCTGCGGAATTATATTACAAGGCTCGGGAAAATCCTTACAAAGGAGTGCCTCTTAAACAGGAGAAGACAGCATTTACAGAGTTTATAAATTCTAAGAACAAGCTTGTAATGAGCTTTAGAAAAGATAAATACATTAATGTAATAAAAAATACTCCTAATGTTGATTTTTTTGAAGGTGATGCGGAATTTGTTTCTCCTTACGAAGTCCTAATTAATAAGAAAAAACGTATTAAGGGCCGTAAATTCCTTATCGCAACAGGTTCCAGTACGTTAGTACCGCAAATAAAAGGTTTGGACACACTTAAATATTTAACTAACGTTGAAGCGCTTCAATTACGAAAACTGCCCAAGAGTTTGCTTGTCATAGGTGGCGGTTATATTGGTGTTGAACTTGGACAAGCATTTGCTCATTTGGGTACAAAGGTCACAATATTGCAGCGAGGGGAGTATATCTTGGCCAGAGAAGAGCCGCCCATTCAAGAAGCTCTTCGAGGATATTTAGAAGAAGAAGGAATTAACATATACGTTAATACTGCTGTTTTTGAAGCTAAACAACAAAACAAACAAAAAATAGTTATTGCTAAAGTGCAGGGAAAACAAATGAAGTTTATAGCAGACGAGATTTTAATCGCAGCCGGCAGAAAACCTAACACTTATAACATAGGTTTGGATAAAGCAGGAGTCAAAGTAGATGATAAAAAAAGAATTGTTGTTGACAAGTATCAGCGCACAAACGTACCGCACATTTGGGCGGCAGGAGACTGTACTGTCCAGATAATGTTAGAAACTGTTGCGGCACGAGGCGGCGCTATTGCCGTTGAAAATTCATTGAAAAATACTAAGAAAACTATAGATTTCAGTGTAGTACCTCATGCTGTATTTACTATTCCTAATGTTGCAAGCGTTGGAATGCTCGAAGAAGATATTCAAAAAACAGGCATCAGATGCAATTGCAGAGTACTGCCGTTAACAGCTGTAGCTAAAGCACACATTTTTGGTGATACACGCGGTTTTATCAAAATAAACATTAATGCAGACACAGAAGAAATACTCGGCGTACACATGCTTGGCATCCTCGCAGCAGAAGTAATTCACGAAGCAACAGTTCTTGTCAAAAACAGAATGAAACTCAACGACATTATCAACACAACACACATTTTTCCAACCATGTGCGAAGCAATCAAACTCTGCGCACAATCTTTCAAAAGAGACTTAAGTAAGATGAGTTGTTGTGTTGAGTGATCATAATCACCAAGATTTTTTTATTTTTTTACATGTCAGAAAATGCTCTCGACTAAGTCTACCTACCCTCTCGAAATCCAATCAATGCATAATCTGGATTTCGTGAGGTGCT
>CAYPAC010000091.1:0-5431 GCA_964408615.1 uncultured Methanosarcinales archaeon | reverse complement strand
ACAATCCGCACAGAAGTTTATGGCAGGCTAGCCTGCCACAACTTATTTTTTTGGCTCACACGACTTTCGGGACTGAACCTTCAACCACTAAACATTTATAAACCTTCCACATATTGACGACACAAATGGTGAGAAAGAAGAAAGAAGAACAAGAAGAGACAGAACAAAAACAAACTGCAGTGCAAAAAACACCAGAAGAAGTTCTTGCATCACAGCCGGAAATCAATATTGGAATGACAGGACATGTTGACCACGGCAAAACAACCTTAGTCAAGACACTGTCAGGAAAATGGGCAGACACTCACTCAGAAGAAATCAAAAGAGGAATTACAATAAGATTAGGATACGCAGATGTCTTGTTCTACAAATGTACAAAATGTGAAGGAGCACAAGCATACAGCGTAAAACCACAATGCCAGATATGCAACAGTGAAACAGTGCCTGTTAAAAAAATAAGTCTTGTAGACGCGCCAGGACACGAAAGCCTAATGGCAACAATGCTATGCGGCGCAAATATTATGGATGGAGTTCTTTTATTAATATCAGCAACTGAAAAATGCCCACAACCACAAACAAGAGAACATCTAACAGCACTTGAAATCATAGGCATAAAAAACATGATAGTGCTTCAAAACAAAATAGACTTAGTAAGCGACGAGCAGGCAAAAAAAAGCTATCAAGAAATCAAAACATTCCTAAAAGGAACAGAATACGAAAATGCGCCAATACTGCCAATATCAGCAATGCACAACATAAATGTAGACCTGCTGATAGAACTCATTCTAACACACTGTAAAACACCACAAAGAGACCCAACAAAAACCCCAATCATGTTTGTCGCACGAAGCTTTGATACAAACAAGCCAGGAACAGAACCAGCAAACATGAAAGGAGGAATCCTTGGCGGAAGCCTGAAACAAGGAATGCTCAAAATAAATGATGAAATAGAAATCCTTCCCGGTTACGAAGCAGAAGAAAAAAACCAAAAAATTTGGAAGCCACTAAAAACAAAAATAGCAGGACTAATGACTGGAGGACAGTCAGTAAAAGAAATAACCCCTGGAGGCTCAATCGCAGTACTCACAGAATTAGACCCGTCCATAATAAAGTCTGACAAACTTGCAGGAGCTGTCGTAGGACTTCCAAGCAAACTCCCAAAAGTATGGTATGAATTAAGCCTTGAACCACACTTACTGCAACGCGTTGTAGGAGCAAAAGATGAATTAGTAGTGGAACCAGTAAAAATGGGAGAACTATTAATGCTAAATGTAAACTCAGCAGCAACAGTCGGAGTTGTCAAGGACTTAAGCAGAAATATTGTAAAATGCGCATTAAGACGACCAGTCTGTGCAGACCCAGGAAGCAGAGTCACAATATCAAGAAATTTAGGACAACGATGGCGATTAATCGGGTATGGGATTATAAAATGAACAAAATCCATACATTCAGAGAGCATAAGGCACAGGAAAAACAACAATTGTGTGCGAGCTCGTTCTAAATATGCCTGCGCAACAAATTTTATATACTTTAATAGCATGATTAGTTTAATGCGAAGGAAAGTTCATCCCCACTTCAAAGAACATGTTCTTGCAGAAAAAAAAACAAACACTGGAACAAGACTTTATGACATTATTCTCGGCGGGCAAGACGGCATTGTTAATGTTTTAGGCATTGTTCTTGGAGTTGCGACAGCAACAAACGATACCCGCATAGTTTTGATATCAGGACTGGCAGCAACATTTGCAGAATCAATATCCATGGGCGCAGTAGCATACACTTCATCAAAAGCGGCACGCGACTATTAATTTAAAGAGCGAGAAAAAAAAGAAAAAGAAATCAAAACAATGCCTGCAATTGAACGAAAAGAAATACGCGACATTTATGTAAGAAAAGGATTCAGCGGAACACTGTTAAATTCAATTGTGAGAAAAATAACTTCCAACAAAAAATTATGGCTAGACACAATGATGACAGAAGAATTAAATTTGACACTTGAGAATCACAAATCACCACTTAAAGATGGATTTATTGTTTTTTTTGCATCAATTATTGGTTCATTAATTCCGCTTATTCCGTTTTTCTTTCTGCCAGTCAAGGAAAGCATGTATGCGGCATTTGTTACTTGTGTTATCGTACTATTTCTGACAGGCTCAGTAAAAGCAAAATTAACCGTAGGAAAGTGGTGGAAAAGCGGCATAGAAATGAGCATTATTGGAATGGCAGCAGCACTGGCAGGGTATGGAATTGGGGTGTTGTTGGGTGCTGTGCCGCTATAATTCAATTATTTTATGCACCTGTTTTTCGGTCAATATGCCTTTCTCTATTGCTTCCTGTTCAATTCTTCCTTCTTTGAGCAAGCCAAGCTTTTTCAATCCACGTTCTGCACGAATTGCACCGAGGTAATCCGCGGCCTGTTTTTCTGTTTTTCCATTAAACACGGTCAATGCAGTTTCATAATCGGCCTTTGCACATTCAGTATTACCGGTTAACCTGTAAGAGTCACCTCTATAACTGTGTACGCGGGTTCTGTCTTTAGGAGCAAGTTCAAGAGAGATGTTGAAATCTTCAATTGCTTCGTCAAATCTTTTCAAAACGTTTAACGCAAAACCGCGATTACGATGCACAATTCCCTTCTGTTCTAACCGCCAGTCTTCTGTATAACTTTTAATACTGTTAGTAGCATCTGCGATACAAGTTTCATATTCGCGCATATTTAAAAAAGCATCGCTACGTATCGCCCGGAAAAGAAAATGATTTTTAAATAGAGGACATTCAATTGCAGTTGTCAAATCTGCAACAGCTTTTTCATATTCACCAATACCCGCCCAAGCAATCCCTCTTAAACCATGAAGGTATGCATTTTCATGATATTTTAGCTTAGATTTGATAGCCTTTGTAAACATAAACTCTGCGATATCAAGATGTCCACCATTTTTCTCAGGGTTTTTACTACTTTCTATCAAGTGTTCTATTCCTGTGTCCATTACAAGATTAATATTCATTTTAGCACCTCATTTCTGTTATTACTATTTAGGGGTTACTTAAATCTTAGACTTTATTAAGTCTTTTGGTAAAAATGTCTTATAAAATAAGATATATTTAAATAATAGTAGTATATAATTAAGATAATGCCTTTTGGAGAACCACTAAAATCGAGAATAATTGATGCGAAAGACCGAGAAATCATTATGCTTCTGCAGCACAATGGGCGCGAAACACTTACAAACATTGCCAAAAGAATAAACCTTTCAATTGATTCTGTTAACAACCGTATAAAAGCACTTCTGGAGAAAAAAGTCTTTGAAACAGGAATTTTTGTCAACCCGCGCGCTCTTGGATTTCACTTTATTGTTGACGTCAAAATAAAGCTTAATAACATTTCATTCGAAGAAAAAGAAAAATTCATTAATTATCTCGTCCAACACCCAAGAATTATTAATTTACTTTCAATCACCGGACGTTTTGACTTCTTGTGCACGGTTATTGTAAAAGACGCAAATGAGTTTGAACAAGTATCAACTGAGCTTCGCAACAAGTACAGGAATTCAATAATTGACTGGGAAACAACACTTATTCTTAAGACACACAAACTTGAACGATATGACATAAATGTCTGACTAAAACAAGCATAACTTCCGACGTGAATAAGGAGATGTTCTAACTATAAAACAAAACCTTTAAATACTAAATTGTGCAACCAGTATACAAAAGAGGGAACTGGTTGTCATGAATTTAAATGAAGCTGTGCAAAAAAAGACATTTGCAGAGATACGGCTGTTAATACTCCGCAGTCTTGCAGACGGACAAAAAACAGTAAACAAAATTTCGTGCAAAACAAACATCAACTGGCGTACTGTTGACAATCATTTAGTATATTTAATCGGCAGAGGATACGTAAAAGAAGTATTTGCATCACCATACGTTAGAATTTATGAAATAAGCGAACGAGGAAAAGAACTACTACAGCCAACATTAGAGGTGATACGATGAACGTCCTCATGTTCGGCTGGGAGTTCCCACCATTCAAAACAGGCGGTCTTGGAACAGCATGCTACGGGCTAACAAAAGGACTGTCACGCAACGGCATAAAAGTAAGCTTTGTCATGCCAGTAGCACCAGAAGGAGCCACAGCAGACTTTGTTAAAATAGTGTCAGCAGAAAAACTAACTGCAAAAATAAAATTCAAAAAAGTAAGTTCATTATTAACACCATATGTCACTTCACAAAGTTACTACACAACTTATCAAACACTGCCATCAGGGAAAAAAGCAGTTTATGGCAAAAACTTGCATGAAGAAGTCAAAAGATTTGCGATAGTTGCAAGCGAAATTGCGCAAAAAGAACAGCATGATGTTATTCACGCACACGACTGGTTGACATACGAAGCAGGAATCAATGCAAAAAAAATATCAGGAAAACCATTAGTAGTACACATCCACGCAACAGAATTCGATAGAACAGGCGGCAACCCAGACCAGACAATAAGCCACACAGAATATGAAGGACTAAAAACAGCAGATTTAGTAATAGCAAACAGCAACTTTACAAAAAACAACGTTGTAAAACACTACCAGATAAATCCAGACAAAATAAGAGTAGTTCACTGGGGAATAGATGATGAAAATATTGACGGTGAAAGATACGTTTCACCATTAAACCAACAAGACAAAATAGTGCTGTTTTTAGGGCGCGTCACACTGCAAAAAGGACCAGACTATTTCATCGAAACAGCAAAAAAAGTTATAGATTACTACCCAAAAGTAAAATTTGTCGTTGCAGGCGAAGGCGATATGCTCCCAAGAATAATACAAAGAGCAGCAGAACTTGGCATAAGCCACAAAATAGTATTCACAGGATTTCTCAACGGAAAAGACGTGCACAAAGCATTCCAAACAGCAAACCTCTACGTCATGCCATCAGTATCAGAACCATTTGGTTTAGTAGCGTTAGAAGCACTAAGGAACAAAACACCAATTCTAATATCGAAACAAAGCGGAGTATCAGAAGTAGTAAACCACGCACTAAAAGCAGACTTCTGGGACATAAACGAAATGACAAACAAAATAGTTAATGTTTTGAGATATGAAGAATTACGACAAGAACTCTCAAACAACGGCTATTCAGAATCAAAACAATTCAACCTCGACGAGCCGGCACGCAAGTGCATTCAAGCATACAAAGAGGTGCTGGCCGCATGACAAACATTTGTTTTTATTTCCAAGTACACCAGCCGTACAGACTAAAAAAATATTCACTCTTTGACATAGGACAAAATATGAATTATTTCGACGACAACAAAAACAAGGAAATAATGGAAAAAGTAGCAAAAAAATGCTACCTGCCTGCGAACAAGATTTTATTAGAACTAATGCACAAATACAACGGCAGGTTTAAAATAGCATTCAGCATCACAGGAACAGCAATTGAACAA
>CAYPAC010000090.1:0-5454 GCA_964408615.1 uncultured Methanosarcinales archaeon | reverse complement strand
TTGCTTGTTGTGCTCGTTTATGGCTGAAAGAACATTAGTTTGCATTGTATCATACAATGGCAGTAATTTTATTGCTGATTGTCTGAATAAACTGCCGCAAGAATCAGAACGTGATTATGATGTTCTTGTTTGTGATGATGCTTCTACAGATAATTCTTGGGAAATAATTAAAAAATTTCCATTTAATTCAGTTCATCATTTTCCGCGAAAAGGTTTGGGCGGCAACATAAAATATGCAATAAAATACGCACTTGATAACAAGTATGATGTTTTTGTGATAATGGCAGGTAACAACAAGGATGATCCTCGAGAAATTCCTCGTTTAATCAATAAAATAAAAGAAGGATATGATTATGTTCAGGGTTCGCGTTTCCTTGAAGGTGGCTCGTTTGCAAATCTTCCAAAAGGACGGTTTTTTATGGTCAAAGCACACGCATTATTTTTCTCTTTAATAGGAAATTTGAGATTCACTGATGCTTTGAATGGTTTTCGCGCATATCGTCTTAGCTTGTTCAAGGACGACCGTTTTAACATCTGGCAGAACTGGCTTGATAATTATGAGTTTGAACAATATTTGCAGTATTACGTTGTAAAACTGGGCTACAAAATTGTTGAAGTTCCTGTTTCTAAAACATATCCTGCAAATAAAACGCTAAAGTACAGTCATGTTCGTCCTATTATTGACTGGCTGCATGTACTGAAGCCGGTTTTGTATTTATTGTTTAGAGTCAAGCGTTAACTTCATTCTTTTTAGAAACTCTTTAAATCCTTGTTTTTCAAATGCATTTATTGCTGCAGGATTTCTCACATCTACAGTCAACTCAACATGTTTTATATTTTTTTGATTAAACCAATAAATAAGAGTATCAATCAACATTTTTGCAATCCCTTGTCCTCGGTGTGTTTCTTTAACGTAAATGTTTGATAAATATCCATATTCTCGGTTGTGATAAATTGGGGCTTTTTGTTCTATCCATCCTGATATATATCCAACAATTTTTTCTGTTTCTGTATCTTCTGCAACAAATATTTTTTTTTGTTGATTATTTAACATATTGTTTTTGACATAATCAACAAAAATTTCCGAGGAATTTGATGCCAGCAAATAATATTCCTTGTCATAAGGATAGTGTTCTTCTACGAATGATTTTTGTAAGTGTGAAATCTGAGATATGTGTTCTTCAGTTAATTCTTTTATTTCTATCACACCTGTGTGGCTTTGCGCCACATTTATAAATGTTCGTCCGACACTATTCTTCATGATTGAATTCCTGAGTCTTAAAGAACAGTATGCTAAAATAAAACCAGAAATTGATGAAGCAATTAAAAGGGTTATCGAACGCCAGTGGTTTATTCTTGGTCCTGAACTGGAACAATTTGAAAAAGAATTCGCAGAGTTTTGCAATGCAAAGTATGCTGTTGGCGTGAATTCAGGTACTGATGCGATTTCTATTGCTTTACATGCACGTAATATTGGTTTTGGTGATGAAGTTATTACAGCTCCAAATACTGCAATTCCAACTGCTGCTGCCATAATAGATGTTGGTGCCACCCCTGTTTTTGTTGACATTGAAGAACAAACATATAACATGGATACTTCAAAAATTGAAGCAAAAATAACTGCCAGAACAAAAGCTATAATCCCGGTTCATTTGTACGGCAATCCTTGTTTGATGGATGAAATAATTTCAATTGCGAAAAAATACAATCTCGTTATTATAGAGGATGCTTGTCAAGCTCACGGTGCAAAATACAAAAATCAGTTTGTTGGCACGTTCGGGGATTTTGGCTGTTTTAGTTTTTATCCCTCAAAGAATCTTGGAGGTTACGGGGATGGCGGCATTATTTTGTGCAAGACAAAAGAGGATTATGAATTATTAAAGCGTTTAAGGTTTTATGGTCAATCAACAAGATACGTTTGTGAGCATCACGGAAGGAACAGTCGTCTTGATGAATTGCAGGCTGCAGTTTTGCGTGTGAAACTTAAACATTTGAATGAATGGAACTCTGTGCGAAGAAAAATTGCTGATTTGTACACCTCATTAATAAAAAATAATGATGTTGTTCTTCCAACACAAACAAATGATGGCGAACATGTTTTTCATCTTTTTGTCATACGTTCATCTAAAAGAGATATTTTAAAAAAATATTTGGAAGAAAAAGGAATCAAGACAGAGATTCATTATCCAATTCCACTTCATTTGCAGAAAGGGTTTGAATTTCTTAATCTTAAAGAAGGCAGTTATCCTGTTGCTGAAAAGGTTATGAAAGAGATTCTTTCAATCCCACTGTATCCTGAACTTAGTGATGAGCAAATAAAAGAGGTTGCTGATAAGATTAATGTTTTCAAATGATTGAATTGACTAAAAAAGAAATTGTGCAAATCTTTTTGATTGTCATATTGTTTATTCTGTTGATTATAGGGGGAAAATTTGGGATTGCTGCAGTTATTATAACAATAATTGCAGCGTATTTTAAACTTATAAATTGGGAATATTTGTTTTATGCAGGTATTGCTCTCGCCCCTATCAAGAGATTAGCTGTAACAGATATAGGTTTTCATCTCAATGCAGGCCAATTATTCTTAATCACCGGAATTATTGCAGCGGTTTTTGATAAAAATAATAAACTAAAATGGAAGTCTGATAAATTTGATTTCAGATTATTTTTGTTTCTTCTGGTATTAGTTGTTTCTTCTTTTCAGTCTCGTTTTATTCCTGTGGATCCTGTTGTAATACTAGGGGCATTAAGGAATTATCCCTGGATTAAGAGCTTGACAAGAATTGCACTGCTTGGTGTGCTTATCGCTACAGCTTTGTTTGTCAGGGCATATGTTTGTTCAGATAAGAGAAAGTTTGAGTCACTGATGAAATGCTTGTTATTATTTGGAACACTGCATGCGCTGATTGGTTTGTTTGGGTTTGTTATTTATTCTTTTGGAATTAACACTTCGCTTATTGTTCAACATGGTGATGATCCTCAAAGAATAATGGGTTTAGAGTTGGAACCTTTATTTTTTGGGAATTATCTGCTGACTATTCTGCCGGTTGTAGTTCTGTTTGTTTTTAAAAAACAAAATATTATAGATAGAAAATTTGCAATTCTTGCTGCTTTAATTATTTTGTCAGGCAGTGTATTGACATTCTCAAGAGGGGTCTGGGCAGGTATTTTAGCTGCGTTTACTTTCTTAGCAATTATTAATGCTCGTTCAATATTGAAAGAGTTCTATACAACTAAGAAAGCAATTGTTGTTATCTTATTATCATTTTGTGTGCTTCTTGGTGTTGTTTTTTTGATTAATTCAGCAACGGACAGGAGTTTTTATCAAAACTTTATTGAGCCTGTTATTGGTGCAGTTAATCCAAATCATGGCAAGTTTTGGTCAACACGATTGCGCTTAATGACTATCGGGCTTGGTCTTAACGCATTTTTACAACATCCATTTTTAGGAATAGGTTATGAAAATTTTAGTTTTCATGCAGGCAACATATTTATTAATAGTTTAAGTGAACATGTCATGAATTATCCTGATGTTAACAGTTTTCCTTTCAAACTTCTTATAGAAACCGGAATTGTTGGTTTTACAATAATTACTTTTCTTGTGTTCAAATCATTTATTGATTTGTTGCGCAGTATTAAAAAAACAAAAGACGTTACTGCTAAGGTTGTAATAGAAGGATATTGTGGTGTTGTTATTGGAATAATTGTTCAATTGTTTTTCTTTTCAAACATATTTTCAGTTTATTTGTGGATTGTGCTTGGTGTTGTACTTGGCATAATGAACAAGAAAGTATGAATTTTAATAACAGTATTGATTCATTTAAATGTCAGAAAATGCTCTCGACTAACTCTACCTACTTTAGTTCGTAGATAAAGGACGAGCATTTTCTGAGCATGTCAAGAATCCACCTGCTATTAAATCTTATGGTCGTTATCACTTCACGCCACCTGCTTCAGCTGGTGGTTCTTGACACACGTTAATTATTGTTCCTTTTTTATTGAAAAATCCTGTATTGATTAAAATTTCTTTTCCAGGATCCAGTCGCATGCCTTCATAGTAGTATACTTTTTCTAATGGGTCAAACTTTGCTCGAATATTTAAAAACAGCGCTGCATCGAAA
This sequence comes from uncultured Methanosarcinales archaeon, assembly GCA_964408615.1. Lineage (GTDB taxonomy): Archaea > Nanobdellota > Nanobdellia > Woesearchaeales > ARS49 > JACQMU01. Next base: position 1,333 of record CAYPAC010000090.1, on the reverse strand, counting down.
AATTTTCCTTCGACCTGAACACTTCCTTGGGTGATTAGGGTTGGTTTTATTTGTGTTATGTTAAATATTCTGACAGGGATATTTTTAGTTTCTTTTAGTCTTTCAATCTCACTTTTTAATAGTGCAACATCTGCGGGTGTTCGTTTTGTTAAAATCACTTCTGTTTTCACATCAAAGAAAACTTCTTTTTTCGGGTTAAAGTCGCTGAAGTCTTTTAATAAGTTGCCTGTCTGTAAAAGCCACCAAAATCCTGTTACGGTGGATAATATAAACAACAGCACCGTTAAATCAACAATATTAATAATTCCCAATACTTTCCCTTTTTCATCTATTAATTGCATTGTTTGTTTATTTTAAGTGGATTGAATATAAAGGTTATGCCATTTAGGAAATCATTCTGTCTAAAATTGTTTCTAATTCTTGAGGTGTTTGTGTTCTTAAATCAAATTGTTCTGCTTTCCATCCGCATTTTATTGCTGCTTCTGCATTTCTTGTTTTGTCGTCTATTAGTGCTGTTTCTTCTGGTTTAACGTTTGCTTCTTCTGTTGCGTACTGAAATATTCTTTGGTCTGGTTTTCTTATTCTTGTTTCTCCTGAAAGAATTATTGGGCTGAATGCGTTGTAGTATCCTTTGTTTCTGCAGTGGTTTCCCAGTTCGTAGATTATGTTTGATAGTATTCCTGTTCTTATGCCTTTTTGCCTTATTCTCTCAACAACTTTGAGAATTCTTTCATCTGGTGCTATGTTTGGACAATAAATGTCTTGTATTGTTGTTGTGAATTCTTTGTGGCTTCCTTTGTATCCTGCTTTTTTAATTACTTTTTTCCAGAATGCTTGTTCTGTTATTGCGTCTATGTCCAAATAAATGCATTCTTCGCTTAATATTTGGCTTACTTTTTGTTCAGGCATTACCAATTTTTCAGAAAGATATTGTCGTAGAAGTATTGTGGGGTCTTTGCAACTAACGTTTCCATAGTCGAAGAAGATGATTGCTAATTTCATTGTTTTTCTTTTGCTTTCATTCTTTCTAAAAACTTTGGGCCTACATCTCTGAACATAACATAAGCATCAATTCCATCTTCATACCGGTATGGTGTTGTAAACCAGTGTTGATAACCTCGTTTTTCATAAAATTTTATCGCCCTCTGATTGTCTGCGTAAACATTTACTATTATTCTGTCGTATCCTCTTTTTTTTGCTTCTGCTTCAAAATGTGTCATTAATTCTTTTCCAACACCTTTATTTTGGTATTCAACAAGTACTGCCAAAAAATGAAGTCTGCAGCATTCATTTCCCAAGTAATTGCAATCGATAATTGAGATGTAGCCTGCAG
>CAYPAC010000089.1:0-5534 GCA_964408615.1 uncultured Methanosarcinales archaeon | reverse complement strand
GCAATCCTAACGTACAAGAATTTGCTGCACATTGGCGTCTTAATCTGTGTAATTTAATGAGAGAACTGCGACAAAGACCATATGTGCCTCAACCATTAAGAAAGTTTGTTCTGCGCGACCCCAAAACGCGGGTTATTTGTGTAAGTGATTTCAGTGACCGTGTTGTTCATCATGCATTGGTTAACATTTTGCAGCCTATTTTTGAGCCGCGATTTATTCATGACAGTTTTGCCAGCCAAAAAGGTAAAGGAACCCTTCCAGCAATTCAGCGATTTCAAGATTTTTTGCGCAAAATAAGCAGGAATGGCAAATTAGTTTATAATGCAAAAAATAATAATCAAATTGTTGGTTTTGTTTTGAAATGTGATATTAAACATTATTTTGATAGTGTAGACCACGAAGTTTTATTGTGTATTATCCGCGAACGGGTTAAGGATGAAAGAATCATCTGGCTTGTTAAGGAGATTCTGCAAAATTATGATTCAGGAATTATTGGAAAAGGAATGCCGTTGGGCAATTGGACAAGCCAGTTCTTTGCAAACGTGTATCTTGACAAGCTTGACCAATTTGTAAAACACAATCTCAAAATCAAATATTACATCAGGTACGTAGATGATTTTGTCATAGTACACAAATCAAAAACAGTGCTTGAATATCATGAGAAAATAATTAATGAATTTCTCAAAATACTATCTCTTGAATTACACCCAAACAAATGTAAAATAGTTCCACTCGGCCAAGGTGTCAGCTTCCTCGGTTTTCGTGTTTTTTATCATTACAAAATAGTGTGTAGAAGAAATCTTAGAAAAATTAAAGCAAAACTAAACAGTTTACTTGAAGATTACAAACTATGCAACATAGACACATATGACCTTTTAGAAGTTCTTCAAGGTTGGAACGCATACGCAACGCAATGAAACACCTACAAACTAAGACAAAAACTAGAACAAGAAATCAACTATCAATTGTCATCATTAACTAAAGTTTGCACGTCTGAACAATAACTTTTTTATATAAGTCTTTCTTCTTTTTTATTTTGAGGTGGTTTTTATGCGTAAACTGTTTTTGTTGTTGTTTACTGTCTTGTTGGCTTCTTTTGTTTTTGCTGGTAAATGTACTGATAGTGATAAGGGTCCTGTTGACCTTAAGGATGTTGCTCAGTTTCTTGCTGTCGGAGGACTCACTACTGATGATTTTAAGTCGCATGAAGACAGGTGTGTTCGTTCAGAATTTAGTGACCGTGCTGTTGACAAGGATAAGTGGGTTCGCGAGTATTATTGTTCTGGCGGTTTGGCGCTTTCTAAGTCTTTTAAATGCAGTGATTATGGTTTTGATGTTTGCGTGAAGGATGAGGATGGTCGTGGTTATTGTTATGGTGGCAAGGCAAAAGAAGTTCCTAAAGATAATAAAACAAAGGTTGTTGAAAAGCCCAAGGTTGATTTTTATTGTGGTGACGTTCCTATGAAACGCTCAGATGCAGAGTGTTATCCTCCTGGGAAATTGTGTGTTAAGAATCGTTTGCCTGGTGCGTGTAGTAAGTCTTGCAAGTGTGTTGTTGTTGATGCTGGTGATGAGGAAGAAGAAACTGAAGAACAATCTGAGGAGAAGAATGGAGAAAAACCAGAAGCAGGTTTGGAAATCAAAGTTCCTCTGCAGGAAAAAGTTTCAACAACTCCTCCAAAACAAGCTGAAAAGAAAGAAGTTCCTGTGAAGCAGGGTTTTACCTTAAAAATTATTGCAGGGGTATCAAACACTGTTAAAAAAGCGTGGAGCGGCTTGTGGGGATTATTCAGCTAAAATGTTGCGTGTTTCAAAAGAGGTGCCTTTGGCTGAACTTACTTTACGGCGTTACGAAAAGCCTTACGCGTTAAAGGATCGCGCGCTTGTTAAAAAACTCTGTTTGAGGCTTGGCTTGCTGCAGCCTGGTGACAGCCGTGATGTTGTCGTTGATGTTTTTTATGCTTTGTTAAAATCTAAAGTTCCATTAACAGCTAAAGAAGTTGAAAATTCAGCTATTGTTTCACGAAAAGAACATTTTTTGCCTTTGTTTGGCATTGCTTCTTCTAATGTTCGCAGGCAGTTGAAGCGTTTGAAGTCTTTGTTTTTTGTTGAGCGTGTTGCTAATTCTTACAGGATTTGTGAGAATGCTTCTTTGCACCAGATTTTTGAGGAGCGTATTGAACAGTTTCATTTGAAGCTTATTACAGAGCGTGTAAAAGAATATCTTAAAAAGCTTGATGAGGATTTAAAAAAATGAATCCAGTTTATTTTCCAAGAGAAGATTCTGTTACGCTTGCTCACCAGGTTAGTGAGCATGCAAAGGGTGTTGTTCTTGATGTTGGCACTGGTACAGGTATTCAGGCAGTTTCTGCTGCGGCGTCTTCAAAAGTTAAAAAGGTTTTTGCTGTTGACATTAATCCTGCCGCGATTGGTTTTTGCAGAAAGAATTCAAAGCTTGACAAAAAGATAATTTGTAAAGTGAGTGATTTGTTTTCTGCTTTCAAAAAAAAGAAAGTTTTGTTTGATACTATTATTTTCAACCCGCCTTATCTTCCTGATGATCACGAAAAGAAAGATGTTTCAGTTATTGGCGGAAAGCATGGTTATGAAATAATTGGGCGTTTTCTGAATGAGGTTAATAATTTTCTTTCTACTGAGGGAATTGTTCTTGTTATTTTTTCTTCGCTCACAAACAAGTTGAAGGTTGATGAGTTTGTCGAAAAAAACTTGTTGGAAAAAAAACTTTTGCAGACTGTTAGTTTTTTTTACGAAACCTTGTATGTTTATATTCTTCATAAGAACGCGATTAATCGTGAGCTTTCAAAATTAGGCATTACAGACTTGCATTTTTTTGCAAAGGGTAAAAGAAAGATTGTTTATAGTGGTATTTACAAAAATAGAAGGGTTGTCGTGCAGGAAGTTTTGCACGGTAAAAATCTGACAAGTATTTATTCTGAATATTTTTTTTTGAAAAAACTCAACAAGCATAATATTGGTCCTAAATTGTTGTTGTTTAAAAAACATTTTCTTGTTGCGGAGTTTGTCGACGGCATTTTTTTGAAAGACTTCTTTCAAAATGCTTCAAAACAACAGTTAAAATTTGTTCTTAATGAGGTGTTTAAACAATGTTTTATTCTGGATGAATTAAGAATTAATAAGTATGAAATGCATCGTCCTTGGAAGCATGTCATTATAAAGAATAAAAAAGTTACAATGATTGATTTTGAGCGCTGTCGTTTTTCTCAGTCGCCTAAAAATGTAACTCAGTTCTGCCAGTTTGTCGCAAATAATAGCAACATGCTGAACAAAAAAGGTTTTAACATTAACCGTTCTGAAATTATTTTTCACGCAAAAGAGTACAAGAACAACCCTTCAAGGAAGAATTTAGGGGTAATACTAAAATTATTGGACAACAAATGGCATTAATGCTGACGTGGCGTGTGGCGTGACGGGGGTCGTCCCTTCGGGATGTCACGCAGGGTGTGGAACAAAGTGACACAACCGTCGCACCTGCCACAGTCAGTATCTTAAAAATATCGACAATTCTGTTGATTAGAGCACATTAAACAGAATTGTCGTATTAGATAATTCTGGCAAATAAGTGGCATAATCACCAGAATTATCTATATTTATAAACTAATTATTTGTATGAAATTATTATGGTCACAAAATTTCAAAATAAAGTATACCTGCTCTGTAAAAAAATTCCAAGAGGAAAAGTTTCAACTTACAGGGAAATTGGCAATTCTTTGGGCGGCAAAGGTCAGATTTACAGGGCTGTTGGTGTTGCTCTTAACAAGAATCCTTTGGCTCCAGAAGTGCCGTGTCACCGCGTTGTTAACAGCAATGGTTTTGTCGGCGGCTTTGCTCACGGAAAAATGAAAAAGATTAAATTATTGAGAAAAGAAGGTGTTGAAATCATTGATGATAAAGTTGATTTTAGTCGATACTTATACAGATTAACGAGTATTAAAAAGAGATATTTTCTGGTTGAAGAATTAAAACAAAAACAAGCCGATGACAAACTTCGCAAGAAGGGAGAAAAGTTTGTATGAAGTCTTATAGAATGTTTATAAATTAACAACATTTGCAGAGTTTATGCTGTTGTCGAGAATCAAAAGTGTAATTTCAGATCAGCAATTCACTTATGCAGTATCTAACTTTTTTGCAGAATCTGTTAGGAACCCATATAAAATGTCGCGTGAAACTGCTAAGTTCTTTTCACATTGGCTTGTTGGAAAAAAAGAAAAACCAAAAACCGGATTGTGTTTTGAACAGCATTGTCATTCGCACTTTTCTGATGGTGCTGAACTTGCAGATATTGTTAATCTTTTGTTTGACAAAGGAATATCGTTGTGGTCGTTAACAGACCATAATAACTGCAATGCATTTGACAGTTTAAGTGCAGGAAAATATGTTCTTAACAGCGAAAGTAAAACAAGAAAAAACCTTGAAGTTGAGGTTAATCCAGACAAAAGGTCTATGATAATTCATGCTGGCGAAAAACAAATAGTTCTATTAAGGTCAGTTGAATACTATACAAATAAAGGTGAAATTAACCTGCATGGTTTTGCAGGGAAAGTTCCAAAGCAAAGGATGCCTTTTGAAGATGCAGTCAGGATGGGTGTTGATTCTGGTGCTTGGGTGGCTATTAATCATCCTTATTTTTGGCATGGTCTTGGTTATCATGGACGCAGAAATATTGAGCGCGCAGTAAATGCAGGGGCGGTAGCAATAGAAAAGAATGGTACAGAAATTCCACCGCAAATATTTTGTCCAGTGCGGGCCGAGCGTGATGCAGAACAGTTTAATCTGGCTTTGCTGGCATCAGGAGACAGTCATAAATTGCACATGTATGGAATGAGTGGATTGGTATTCGATAAAACTGTATATTCTTCAGCTCTTCAACAAATGCAGGGAAATCCTGCTGACGCTATTAAACATCTTGTTGCAAATAAATTGTTCAGAACGTATCTTAACTACTTGACTCCTAAACAATTTCTTGATTTTTTTACATTTTGATCCAAGATAAACATAACCTTTTTATTGTGATTAACATAAACATCATCCATGTCCCTTTTTTCCAAACTCAACCTGAAAGTTGCAATTATTGAGGACGTGCAACTACATCCTAACGCAGACAAACTGTACGTTCTCAAAATTCTTGCGGACAAACCAAGACAGCTTGTTGCTGGCATCAAACCATTCTACACCCCAGAACAACTAAAGGGTAAACATATAGTTATTGTTTCAAACTTGAAGCCCGCAATCCTGCGCGGTATTGAAAGTCAGGGCATGCTTCTTGCTGCACAAATAAATGACGTTGTCAAAGTGCTCGAAGCTCCTGAGTCTTTTGCAGGCGAGCAGGTTTTTGTCGATGGTGAAGAAATCAACAGTTCAGAAATAACAATTGATGATTTTAAATTAATTAAAATCACGACAAAAAGCAAAAAGGTTGTGTTCGAAGACAAACCTTTGAAAACAAAAAATGAGGAAGTCTTTGTTGACATTGGCGACCATGCAACAATCAGATA
>CAYPAC010000088.1:0-5574 GCA_964408615.1 uncultured Methanosarcinales archaeon | reverse complement strand
TTCCCTACAGACGCTCTTCCGATCTACTGAAGAACAAGCAGAAGAGATAGGTGAAAAGATTAAAATAGGACTTCACAAACGCCACTTTGCATGAGATTAGTCCTTGACACTAATATTTTGATAGCCGCCCTTGTTAGAGATTCTGTTATACGTGAAATATTAATTCATTCAGCAATAAAATGTTTTGTTTCAGAGTTTATTTTCAAAGAAGTAGAAAAATACAAAGATGAAATAATTCAAAAATCATGTCTTTCAAATAATGAGTTTACATCTCTTTTGGAATCAATAAAAGAACACCTTATTTTAGTTTCAGACAAAGAAATACATCACAAAGAAGAAGCAGAACAAATCATGGAACCAATTGATATCAAAGATTCAATCTTTATTGCGCTTGCATTGTCAACTGATAATGCGGGCATATGGAGTGAAGACAAACATTTTGAACAACAAAAAAAGATTAAGGTTTGGAAAACAAAAGACGTGATGCGGGTGCTTGGAATACTAAATCATCTTTGAGTTACTTTTCATCAACAACTTTCTCTTTCATTGCACCTTGCTCTTCAAGAATATCTCTAACAATCCTTTCAACTTGATCCACAGTAACAAACTTAACAGGCTTAATGTATTCGACAAAACGCTTCATGACTTCAAAATCCTCTTTTTTTGCAGTCAAACGAAGTTCATTAATAACCAACTGAAATTGTTTTTCAAAATCAGCAATACTGTGCGACAAAGAAGTAAGGCGTTCATCACATTCCTTAACCTTAGTCCACAAACGAGTGGTATTCTTACGCGAGTCTTCTTCATGAAACTTAATCAATTCCTGAACGCCACCAAAACGACGCTCAACATCACGCATGCGCGCAAGAACGCCATTCAACTGTTCGACAACAGACTTATCAACAAGAGACGGAGACTCTGCAATTTTAGCTTTACTTGGAGCTGTTTCAAAACCAACAGGCGGGCCACCAAACGGAGGAAATTCTTCATCAGGCATAAAAAACAAGATAGAAGAGCTTATTTAAAATTCTTTTGTGAAAATCTTTATATACAATGTCCCCGCATCTTTGATTAACAAAAGAGGCAACATGGCAACCTGCGGAAGTTACGAATTCATAAAAGAAGGCGAAGACACAATCCTCAGAATAGACTGTGAAGAATGCAGTTTTTTTCCGTCAATAGAAGACAATCCAACAGTAATGGAAATAGTTTTGCGAGCGCTTTCGAAAGAAAGCACAGCAACAAAAATAGTTCTGAATCAAAAAAGAGATTATGAATATGATTATGATATAACAATCATGCTCGTAGAAATAGCAAGAATTTACCGGCACACAGACAAACAAAGAGCAGAACACGAAGCAACAGAACCGCTAAATGCACGAAGAACAACAGGAGCAAGATATGGACTATTCAGAAACATAACAACAAGACTCTTGTTACGAGACCCGCTCGGAGCGTACGTAGAACTAAAACGCATAAGCAGAGATGAACAAAGACTCATCGAACAAGAAGTTGTAACACAAGAAGATTTGGCACTGCTCAAAACATATTACGGACTGCTAAATGACACGATAACAATGCTTGAACAAACAAAACTCATCAAAAAAGCACAACCCAATCTTGCAGGATACAAACTTGGCGACAGAACAATTTACAGACAATTATTCATACCAACAGTAAGACCAGACTTCATGTTCACAAAACTCATGTCAAGCTATCCTTCAGGAGCAGACGAAATAGACAGCTACGAAATAAAAGACAAAACAACAGGAGAAAAAACAGGAATCGACGTAACAGTATTCAAACTGCCAGACAGCGTCCAATTATTATATCATGTTTTGCCCCCTGAATTCAAACTCACGACAGACCTCTATGACATACTTGACCAAGCAAAAAAAAAGTTTGAAGCACACCAGCCAACAAGAAGCGAATTTTTAGAACCAGCAAGACTAAGAGAAACATTCAGCAATTTAGGAACAGACTTACTATTAGAACTTGCAGAACAAAAAGGAATAACACTCAACAAAAAAGACACAGACATACTAACAAAAATCCAGCTGAGATACACAATAGGATTTGGATTAGTAGAAGTGCTATTACAAGACGAACAAGTACAAGACATCACCATAAACAGCCCGATAGGCAAAACACCAATCTTCATCGTCCACAACAAATACGACGACTGCGTAACAAACATTTACCCAACAACAACAGAAGCAAACTCATGGGCATCTAAACTAAGAATGATATCAGGCAGGCCATTAGACGAAGCAAACCCAATCCTTGATACAGAACTAATAATTCCAGGTGCACGCGCAAGACTGGCGGCAATCTACGAACCACTCAACCCAACAGGACTAGCATATGCACTAAGAAGACACAGAGACGATCCATGGACGTTAGCAAGATTTGTCAGCGTAGGCATGATGAGCCCAATGGCAGCAGGACTAATAAGTTTTTTCATAGACGGCAACAGAACAATGCTCGTCGCAGGCACGCGAAGCTCAGGAAAAACTTCTTTGTTAGGAGCAGTCATGGTAGAATTAATGAGAACAAGAAGAATAATAACTATAGAAGATACGCTAGAACTTCCTAGTCAAGCACTCCGCAAACTCAACTACAACATCCAGTCAATGAAAGTCGCAAGCGCACTAACAAGAGGAACACAAGAAGTAAGCGCAGACGAAGGAATAAGAACAACATTAAGACTCGGAGACTCTGCATTAATCGTCGGAGAAGTGCGTTCGATAGAGGCCAGAGCACTCTACGAGGCAATGCGCGTAGGAGCACTCGCAAACATTGTAGCAGGAACAATACACGGAGACTCACCATACGGCGTCTTTGACAGGGTAGTAAATGACCTGCAAGTACCAAGAACAAGCTTTAAAGCAACAGACATTATTATTGTCGCAAACAGAGTAAGAAGTGCAGACGGACTCAAAAGCTTCAGAAAACTAACACAAATAACAGAAATAAGAAAACACTGGGAAGAAGACCCACTGAGGGAAGGAGGATTTGTCGACTTATTAAAGTATGACACAAAAACAGAATTAGCAGAACCAACAACAGACCTACTCAGCGGAGACTCAGAAGTTCTAAAATCAATCGCAGGAATGATAAAACAATACGCAGGAAACTGGGATGCAGTCTGGGACAACATAAAACTCAGGGCAGCACTAAAACAAGAACTTGTTGACGCAGCAAAAACAACAAACACACAATCAATACTCGAAGCACCATTTGTGATTAATTCAAACGACGAATTCCACAGAATAACAGAACAAATACAAGAAGAAACAGGAACAATCGACACAGAAAAAATATACAGACAATGGAAAGAATGGCTGCGCACATCAGTCAAAAAAGAGACAGCAAAACCATGACACAAAAAAACACAACAGCTGAAGTACAAGCACTTCTTGATAAATACAAAAAAGCAATACTGGAACAAACAACACTAACAACTATAGAACAACCACAAAAAGTTTATTCAAGAGAATACGAAATATTCAGACAAGAAGCAATACCACAACAAATAACACTCTATGAAAAACTCTGCAAAGGATTTGGCAAATTCAACATCAAAATACCAAGCCAAGAAACAGCACTGCAAGAATCAATCAACATAAGCCATTTAGCAATCAAGCCAAGCGACGCAACATCATTCGCAATAATATTTCCAATACTATTAATGCTTTTTGGCATCATAATAAGCGCATGGTTTGATTTATTGTTTTATGTATTTTTTTCATTATTTGCAAGCGTCGCGCTAATAACAATACTCCTTCAAGCACCACACTACATTGCAAACAAATGGCGTATGCAAGCAAGCAATCAAATGGTGCTGTGCATTTTTTACGTCGTAACATACATGCGCCACACATCAAACTTAGAAAGAGCATTAGAATTCGCAGCACAATACCTCGCACCGCCATTATCACTCGACCTAAAAAAAGTAATGTGGGACGTAGAAATACAACGCTATGACACAGTCAAAGAATCACTTGAATTTTATTTAGAAACATGGAGAAAATGGAACAATGAATTTGTAGAAGCATTCCACCTGATTGAATCATCACTATACGAAGCAAGCGAAGAAAGAAGACTAAACATATTGGACAAGTCATTAGAAGTAATACTCGACGGCACAAAAGAAAAAATGCTGCACTACGTACAAAATTTGAAGTCACCAATAACAACACTCCACATGTTGGGAGTCATTCTGCCAATCTTGGGATTAGTAATACTGCCACTTGTTGTCAACTTTTCAGAAAATATACAATGGTGGCATCTGGCAACAATATACAACATAATTCTCCCTGCAGTAGTATTCATACTCGGCAAAAACATACTTGCAAACAGACCAACAGGATACGGAGACACAGATATAACACAACTCAACCCAGCATTCAAAAAATACCAAAACATACTTTTTCATTTTGGAAAAACAGAAATCCCGATTAATCCCTTAATCATAACTCTAACACTTGCAAGCGTATCATTCTTTCTTGCAGTATTACCACTCATTATTCACACATTAACCCCTGACTTTGATTTAGAATTATTTTCAGGATTCACTTTAATCGGATACAGAGAAAGCATAAAAATACCAGGCATGATAATAGGACCATACGGGTTAGGAGCATCAATACTCAGCATATTTTACCCACTAACACTTGTTTTCGGCATAGGGTTGTGGTACAAATTCCGCACAACAAATGTAATAAAAATACGCGAACGCACAAAAAAATTAGAAGACGAATTTGCATCAGCACTATTTCAGTTAGGCAACAGACTGGGAGACGGACTGCCAGCAGAAATTGCATTCCCAAAAGTAGCAGAATCAACAAAAGGAACAACAAGCGGATACTTCTTCCAAGTCGTCAGCCAAAAATTAGCAGTAGGGGCAGGATTACAAGACGCAATCAACGAAGCAATAGGATACTTTCCATCAAACGTAATAAGAAGCTCAATGAGAGTGCTTACAGAAAGCATAAAAAAAGGACCAACAACAGCAGCACAAGCACTACTAAACATATCAAGATACATAAAAGAAATACACCAAGTCAATGAGCGCCTTAAGGATTTGTTGGCTGACATTATTTCTGATATGCGTTCACAAATAACATTTCTAACACCCGTCATAGCAGGCATCGTTATAGGGATAACATCCATGATAACATTCATTCTAAGCGCATTGGCAGGCAACATCACAAACCTCGGAGAAACAGGGGGAGGAACATTCAGCGATGTTGCACAATTCTTCGGCGACGGAATCCCAACATATTATTTCCAGATCGTCGTCGGAATCTACGTTTTCCAACTATCATTCATACTAACAATTATTGCAAACGGCATAGAAAACGGAGCAGACAAACTCAACGAACGATACATGTTAGGCAAAAACACAATCCAAAGCACAACAACATACGCAATACTCGCAATTGTGGTGATACTGCTGTTCAACACCATCGCAAGCAACATTGTGGGGGTTGCAGGAGTTTTGGGAAAATAATATCAAATCTCGTCATATATGGAACTGTTGCGAGATTCGATAGTGTCGGAAATGCACAA
>CAYPAC010000087.1:4140-5586 GCA_964408615.1 uncultured Methanosarcinales archaeon | reverse complement strand
CTCAAAAAAATAAAGAACTACTTATTTATATATGTATCTAAGACTTAACAGTATCTAGTAAGAGTAACATTTTTAAACCTCACTAATTCCACTAGTATATATCACTGGTTGTTAGATGTGCAGTGGAATTAGTGATGGTGCTCAAGAACCACAAATTATGCGCTTGTCGCGTCACGCCACTAGTGTTAAGCGATGAGCGAAGCGACATCGCGATCACCGGTGGTTCTTGACATATGCCATCTAATCTACGATTAATTTATTCTCACAAATTTTTTGTGAGCAAAGCGAACAAAAATTTGATACGGGACTGTAGCTCAATCCGGGAGAGCACACCGCTGAAGCCGGTGACGTCGGGAGTTCAAATCTCCCCAGTCCCATAAACAAGTTTATCGACGATAAAAACGACATTTTTGTTGTTTTGAAGGGTTCAAAAATCCCGATTTCAGAACTCAGAAAATGGCAGTTAGAAAGTGTATCAAAACAATTAAGGCGAGCTTACAAAAAGAAGTTTCGAAGACGCAAAGAAACAAAGTACGGCAACATTAATCGAGGTTTTACTGATGAAGAACTAAGAAGATTCTTCGAAAGTTGCACCAACAAAAAGGCAAGGTTTGCATTCTTCTTAATGTCCCGCTTAGGACTGCGGTTAGGCGAAGCTGTCGTAATAAAGCTTGACGACCTTGACTTCACCAACGAAAAAATCAGGATTTCAACAGAAAAAGCCCAAACAGGAGACTTCCTTTATTTGCACCAAGAAGTCAGGCAAGTAATAGATTTATGGATTGTAGAACACAGAGACGAAATCTTGCAAGCAAACAATTACTTACTATTTTCTCAAGACTGCACAACAAACGTAAGCCCACACTGGCTAAGAAGAGAATTCAGAGACACTTGTCGGCTCGCTAACTTAAACCAATGGTATTCAGAAGCAGACGACCAAAAAAGCGGTGGCTACAAAAAATATTCAAAACCAAGAAAACTCTACAGACTAACAACACATAGCTTAAGACACTACTACATCACAAGAATCTATAAGACTTGTAAAAACCCAATCCACACACAGAAATTAGCAAGACACAGAGAATTCTCAAGCACACAAGTCTATATTCATTCAACAGAACAAGAGATAGACAACACACTCAAGAAAGCATTTGAACATCAATCTTGGTTAATAGAAAGAAAAGAAGAATAAAGAAATGTTTATATTAAGTCGTATCTCAAACTAATGAAAATGAGGTAAAATTAAATGTCAAAAGTTCAAACGCAAGAACAGTTATTGTTTACGGCATTTATTGTTATTTCTACATTAGGACTCATAATTTTGCTTAGCGCTTTCAATCTTACAGGACTCATAAGTTCTGAATCAGTAATAATTGCCAAATCTTGTGATAAAACAAACCCCCCTTCTATTCCTTGTTCACCCATTAGTTACGGTGAATGTGCAGA
>CAYPAC010000087.1:0-4130 GCA_964408615.1 uncultured Methanosarcinales archaeon | reverse complement strand
TTTCTTTGATGGTTTTCAAAAACAAATGGTATTAACAGAAAGTGGAGAAGGGCGTTGCTGTTGCAAGCCACCACCAAATATACCATATCCATTTTCCACTTAGGGTATGAAATATTTTGCAAATTCTATTCATAATATTTGTTTTTTTGTAGCATCACACCCATTTGTTCAGTTGTGTTACAAAACCTCAGTATTTTGTATTACATTTTGCAAGTTTTTCAAAATCTTCGCCTTTGGACGCACCCTTCTTTGTGAACAAAGATACTGCATAGTTTTCTTTCCAACAGTGCCAAGTATTACGTTCTGCGCAACATCAAGAGCAATCTTCAAAGCAGTCCCATCAGCATCTAACTGCAAAGTCTCTTTCACATCATTCAATTGCGCACGTTCTTCATCATTCAACCGCAAAGTAATAATGTCATCAGTAGTATCAAGATGTTTGCGCACAAAAGGGGCTTTGTCAAAACTTGGTTCTTCAGTCATTCTTTCTTCACCTGTTGGGGCATAAAACAATCGAATAATTGTTTCAGTTCGGCAGTCTTATCTTTCTTTGAATCTTCTATGTCCTGTTTTAAGTCTTCAATGTCTCGCTGAAGCTCTAAACGTTTGCATTCAAGCTCCATTAACGCAACATCACCCTCACCTTTAACTTTCAAGTGTTCAAACTCAAGTCTTGCAAGTTCCAATGCGTCTGTTCTTTTCTCAAATTCATTCTGTTGTTCTTTCTTTAACTTGTTAACATACTCCCAGACAGCACTCTGTGACCTACCAATTCGGCGGGATATCTCTAAAGTGCTAACACCGTCCAAAGTTAGTTGTTCAATTACCGCTTTTTCATCGGAAGTTATCGGGCTGTTATCGGCACTCCTTCGTGAATTTATCCCGATAATGTTGCGTAACACACCAAACAAGCCCATTTAGCCCTCCGCAACAGGCAAAAACACATTCTGACGAACGTGCATAATACGCCCGTCACTCAAAAGTTTTATACCTTTGTCAGTCAACTCGCAAGTCTTTGAGTCTTCTGGCTTAACACCAATTTGTTCTTCATCACCAAACATAACCACCTTTCCTTTTGAAAGAAAAGTATCAATCAAAAACGTATAAACAACCCCCAACTCTTCATCAGCAACAACTACCTTTTTAGCACCTCTACGTTGTGCTTGAATAATTGCTTCGCTACAAATACAGTAACGTCCTTCATTTCTGTAAAGAACAGGTTTGTTCGGCGTATAAACCTCGCCTTCAACTTCACCTATATGTCTATCACCAATTGTGAAATTAAATCCAGTTCCTGCGGGGGTAATTGTCAATTGTTGTGGGGTGATTTTGCTTGTCAATTGATGCAGTGTGTCAATTAATCCTTTAGAGTTAACAGTGTTAGATGAATTGACATTATTTGACATTACTGCATTATTTGACACGTTGTCATTAATTGACAAATTCTTGCATTCTTCTATTTCTTTCCAAGTTGGAATCATTAAATCAGACTGTTGCCTAAACTTGTATTCAGTTATTGGCTTTTTAGTTCCTACTTTTTCTTCTCTACGAATATCAAAAAAGTGTTCTTTAATGCCATCAACCATTCTATATAATGTTCTTTCATTGATTGATGGAATTAGTTTTTCCAAATCTGCTATTGAGAACCAGTCATTAAGCTCTTTTGTAACCCGTAGTAATTCTTGTTGTTTCTTTGTGAGAGGTAGCATAAACTTGTTGCTTGTAGTTTGCAGTATGGCAACACGTGCAACATCATAATCTTGTGGCTCTGCAATCGCACACCCTTCTTCATCTTTTGTTCTTTGGTATTGATGGAATGCTGTGCTTGCTTTGATGTAATCAAGAAATCTGTCATAATGTGTTCTCATTATGATGTGGTCTGATGGAAATACCGCAGTAAGTTTTTGTGCGAAAGGGATTTTTACCTTAACTTTTTTTAAGTGTGAGAGTGCTTCTGTGATTGACGTATCATAATTAATTGTGTAGCCGTTGACTGCGGCTTCTGCTTTTCTTTGCATAATGAGTCTTGTTTGTTTTTCTGATTCTGTGAGCGTGATTATTGGGAAACGGCGTAGCATTTCGTCGTTTGGTGTTGATTTTGCTTGTGTGATTATTATGACTGGTTTGCCGTTGATTTTGATGTCAACAGCTTTATGGTCTATAACAATGGTTGCACTGCTTCCTTCACTACACATTACTTTGAAAACATCACTATTCAGAACATTCTCACTAACGTCAGTCAAGTAACAAACCTTACAATCCCAAGACCAATCTGGTTCAAACTTTGAATTATGCCAATAAGTGAATGCTGTTGGGCTTATTCGTGACCTTTTCTCAACATTTGCTTTTGGAAAAATCTTTAGAACATTATCAACAACGTAATCTTTGCCAGCTCCTGAATTGCTGTTGACCATTAAGTTATAACTGGCGATATTGTTGTTCTCAACTAAAGAACCACAAGCGCATAAGAAGATTGTTTTTCTGTTCTCTATTTCCCCAACAATTCTTTTGTCGAGTTCAGTTTCTGTTATTTTGTTGAATACGTTTGTGTCTTTGAGTAGTGTTAATGCTTGTTCTGAGGGGGCAGAATTGCTTGTCAATTGATGCAGTGGTGTCAATTGTTCTTTTTGTTGTTTGCCATATTCAAGTTCAAGATTAAATGCGTTAGTGAAAACATTTTCTTTCTTTTCTTCTTCAGTCAAAAGACGCAAATAACCATCATTCAGAAGTTTCTTGACTTTGTAACCAAGCTGTTCAACTTCTGTGCCAATAATCTTCAAACCATTTTTAGCACTAATTCCCTTATATTTATTTGAAGAGCCACGCCCAACAAACTCCTCAACAACGACGTAAGTTTCAAGAATCTCTGCAGGAATAATATCTTTCATATTAAATCACCAGAGACAACTTGTTTAGGCACGTATTTCCACGCAGTAAGAGAAATACTGTCTAACACTCTGATTCTCAAGTATTTTTCACCATTTTGTTTTTGTGCAACCCAGACGCTTATTCCATCACCTTTGAAATCAGGTGCTCTTGTTGAATTTTCATTGTTCTGATTATTGTATACCATTTTGTTTTCTCCAAGAAAGAAAGAATTTTATACTCAAAGCACTTTGGTTTGACTTGGGTAGTCCCTTATGACTTTGATTTTTTCTTTCTTTCTTTTTTATTATGTTTTGATTTCTTGTTCAGCTCTCTTGATAGTGGCTTTCGCCATAAATTGCGAGATACTTTCTCTTACTTGTTTTGACGCTTCTTTCACTAAACTCAATTCTGGTTCAGTGAACCTCGCAGGGAACTGTTTTTTCTTAGTCATTGTTTCACCTCTTAGGTAACATATTCTGTATGTTAGCGTAGCAAAGGTAATATTTAAGCATTTCGGTAGTATACAATATATGCTACCATATCCGAAGCATTAATATATCGCTTTCGATTTACACGGATTTATGAAACGAGACATTGCAGACAGTCCACAGCTTGCCAAAGTTTTTACTTACGTGTGCGCAGGATACAACTACCCGCAAACAATCGCCAAATCTCTCGACAAAAAACCACAAGTTGCATTAATACAATTACAGAAACTTCGCAGAGCAAAGATTTTATGGTCTAAGAAAGAACGTTTAATGAATAAAACAGTCTTCTTTCCTAACTGGGATAAACTTGCAGAGATTGTTCATCAAACACTTCAAAGATTCTCTGAGAATCAAAAGATAAGCAATAATCTTGCCAAATATGTATTGACTGAACAATTTTATCAAGACCAATTCAGGATTTTTGCAGAGAATGTCCTTAAACTTAAACAGGATTTCACAATACGCCGTTTACTTTGGGAATTTGTTACAGGTGTGACAGTGATGATGTTAGAAAACAGATTGCCATCGACACAGAGAAAACAACTCGAAAAGGATATCGAAACCTTTCTTGATACTCATAAAAAGTCTGATTTACGTGAAATCGTTACTCAAATCATTGAAGGCGGTGGAAAATGAACTCGCTAATACAGGTTCAAAAACTCGGCACACAAAAACGCAGTTATCGTCGACAACCGAGTTCGAATCTCGGTAGCCCCATACAAATAAAAATTTATCATAATCCTGTATTTTTTAAGAACCCCTTGCTTTGTTCTG
>CAYPAC010000086.1:0-5679 GCA_964408615.1 uncultured Methanosarcinales archaeon | reverse complement strand
TTCACTAAAAATAATAACATAATATTATTGATGGAAGATACAACCGCAACAATAAAAGTAATAATCACAAAAACAAAACCAGAAGTATACAATACTGCAAAAGACACTGTTCTAGATGAAGTAATAGGAATATCCGGCACAACAGGAGAAAATATTATATTTGCAAACACAATAATATTTCCAGACATTCCTCTTATTAACGAGATTAAAAAAGCAAGCGACGATGCACATGCAATAATTCTATCTGACCTTCATGTAGGCTCGATATACTTTTTAGAAGAAGAATTTAACAAATTCTTAGCATGGATTAAATGCGAAACAGGCAATCAAGAACAGCGTGAGCTTGCAAAAAAGGTAAAATATATTTTTATAGTGGGGGATATGGTAGATGGAGTAGGAATATATCCTGCACAAGAAAAAGAACTTAAAATAAAAGACATAAATCAACAATATGAAGCATTCTCAAACTTCATAAAAGAAATACCGCAGACAATACAAATAATAATTTCAACAGGAAATCATGATGCAGTAAGACTGGCAGAACCACAACCAAAAATACCACAACAACTCTGTCCAGAAATATACAAACAAGCAAACATAACTTTCATAGGAAATCCTTCCATGGTTACAATACACACTTCACAAGACTTTCCAGGATTTGACGTTTTGTTGTACCATGGATACAGTTATGATTATTATGGAGATGTTGTAGAATCAATAAGAAACTCAGGCAGACACATATCAGACAGAAACGACTTAATCATGAAATTTCTGCTTCAAAGAAGACACCTTGCGCCTACATATACTTCAACTCCTTACTTACCAGACCCAACTCAAGATCCGCTTGTGATAGAAAAAATCCCAGACATATTTCTCTCAGGACATGTTCACAAAGCAGCAATTGCAAATTATAGAGGTGTACAAATAATATCGGGAAGCTGCTGGCAATCAAAAACAGCATTCCAAGAAAAAGTAGGGCATGAACCAGAACCAGGCAGAGTGCCAATAATAAACCTAAAAACGCGACAAGTCAAAATGTTAAGGTTTGATCAACAAAAAACAGAGGAAAAAGCATGAACGCAACAATTACGATGCAACAGTATTTTGACAAAATAGAAAAAGAAGTAAATACAGCATACGTGTTAGCAACAAGTGTGCGTAAAAAAAATAAAGACCCTACAAACACAGTTGAAATCTCACTTGCAAAAAACATGGCAGAAAGAGTTGTGGGATTAATATCAATAATCGCGCCTCAAATAGTAAATTCAGGGGTTGTCGAAAGAATAATAGAACTAGAAAAACAATACACCCCACTCGACTGGAGAGTTGCACTCAAAATTGCAGAAGAAGTTGCACAACAAAAATTCTGCACATTCAAAAGCAAACAAGAAGCAATTGACGTAGGCATAAGAACAGGATTTGCTTACGTAACAGTAGGTGTAGTCTCATCACCACTTGACGGTATAGTTAGCATTGATATAAAAAAACGCATAGACGGTCGCGGAGAATATTTTTGCATAAACTTCGCCGGACCAATACGAAACGCAGGAGGAACAGCAGCGGCGGTTTCACTTATAATAGCAGACTACATACGCACAATTTTTGGATATGATGTTTATGACCCTACAGAAGATGAAATAAAACGTGCAATGACTGAAATGCAAGACTACCGCGATAAAGTAGCGCCAAGACAATATTTTCCAAGCTGGGAAGAACACGAATTTGCAATGACACACATTCCTGTTGAAGTTGGAGGAGAACCATCAGAACAAATTGAAGTTTCAAATTATAAAAACTTACCCAGAATACCAACTGATTTCATACGAAGCGGGTTTGCATTAATCATGACAGAATGCATACCACTAAAAGCACCAAAACTATGGAAACAAATATCAAACTGGGGCAAAGAATTCAAACTAGACCAATGGTTTTTCCTTGAAGAATTTCTAAAAATCCAAAAAAAACAAAAAGCAAAAGGACAAGCAAAAAAAGAAGGAACCAGCATAACCCCTGACTACACTTTCTTACATGATTTAGTTGCAGGAAGACCTGTTTTTTCCCACCCGCTAAGACACGGCGGCTTACGATTACGATACGGAAGATGCAGAACATCAGGATTTTCCTCCTGCTGCATACACCCTGCATCAATGTACATAATGAACAGTTATTTAGCCACAGGAACACAAATAAAAATAGAACGCCCAAGCAAAGGAAGCGCAATAACTGCATCAGACTTAATAGAAGGGCCGGTTATCAAACTAAAAAATGGCAGTGTAACAATATTAGATACATTACAAAAAGCAAAAGACACAATAGAAAACGTAAGCGAGATACTTTATTTTGGAGATTTTTTAGTAAGCTATGGTGATTTCTTCAACAGAGCACACCCTTTAGTACCCGCAGGATACTGTGAAGAATGGTGGGCCAAAGAACTTGAAAAAAAAATCCAATCTGAACAAAGTTCAGAAGGACACCGCGAGGGCGCAACAGAACAAACAACAAACATTCAAAACATATCACATGAGCAACTACAGCAACTAATCAACAAACCACTTCAAACACAAATAACCACAGAACAAGCAATAAACATTTCAAAAATATTAAACATCCCTCTTCATCCAAAATACACATATCATTGGCTTGCAATAACCCAACAACAATTAATCACACTAATAAACTGGCTTTCAACAGCACAAATAAATGAAAACAAACAATTGATAATAAAAACAGAACCAGAAGCAAAACGATTACTGGAACTAATTGCAGCCCCACACACAGTTATAAATCAAGAAACAATTATAGAGCAAGACTGTGCAATAGCGATATTAACAACAACAGGATTGGCAGACAAAACAAAAGAACAAATCATATCAACAATAGAATCTCAAAAAGAAAAATCCACACTTGACATTCTTAAGCAAATATCTGGAATAACAATCCGCGACAAAGGAGGAACGTTTATCGGAGCAAGAATGGGCAGGCCTGAAAAAGCAAAAATGCGAAAACTAACAGGGAGCCCCCATGTTTTATTTCCAGTGGGAGATGAAGGAGGCAAGTACAGATGCTTTCAAAGCGCACTTGAAAAAGGAAAAATACTTGCAGACTTTCCTAAATACAATTGTCCAACATGCAAAAAAGACACAGTATACAAAACCTGCGATAATTGCGATAGTCCAACCATAAAACAGTATTACTGCAAAAAATGCGGGTGGATAGAACAACAAACCTGCGCCCAACATGGCAATACAACAACACACTTAGAAAGAGAAATCGACATTCCACACATTTTTTCAACTACAATAAAAAAAATCAATATGAAAACATATCCAGACTTAATAAAAGGGGTGAGAGGAACATCCAACAAAGAACACATACCAGAACACCTTGGAAAAGGAATACTAAGAGCAAAACATGATATTTATGTCAACAAAGACGGAACAACACGATATGACATGACACAACTGCCAATTACACACTTTAAACCAAAAGAAATAGGAACAAACATAGAAAAACTAAAAGAATTAGGGTATGAAAAAGACATGCACTCGCAACCTTTAATAGAAGATGACCAAATACTTGAACTAAAACCACAAGATGTTATTCTTCCAGGATATGACCAGTTTACTGAAGAAAGCGCAAGCAAGATACTTTACAGAGTGGCACACTTTGTCGATGATATTCTTGTTAATCTCTATGATGAAAAACCATTCTACAATTTCAAAACAGAACAGGACAGCATTGGACATATAGTAGTATGCCTAGCACCGCATACTTCAGCAGCAATAACCGGTAGAATAGTAGGGTACAGCAAAACACAAGGATTTTTTGCACATCCCCTATTACATGCCGCAACTCGTCGAGATTGCGACGGCGACGAAGCTTGTGTAATATTACTAATGGATGCACTAATTAATTTTTCAAGACAATACCTTCCAAATACAAGAGGCGCAACAATGGACGCGCCACTTGTTTTAACCACACTACTAACACCAGCAGAAGTTGATGACATGGCATTTGACTTAGACATAGACTGGCAATATCCATTAGAACTATATGAAGCTGCAACAGAATACAAAATGCCATGGGAAATAAAAATAAAACAACTAAAAAGCACACTCCACACACCAAAACAATACGAAGGAATGGGGTTTACACACGATGTTACAGACATGAATGCAGTAGTCAGATGTTCAGCATACAAAATGCTACCCAGCATGGAAGAAAAATTGAAAGGACAGATGGACATAGCAGAAAAGCTAAGACCTGTAGACACATCAGATGTTGCAAGATTAATAATTGAAAAACACTTTTTAAAAGACACAAAAGGAAACTTAAGAAAATTTTCAACACAAGAATTCAGATGCGTAAACTGCAATGAAAAATACAGAAGACCTCCACTTATTGGGAACTGCACTAAATGTAAAGGAAAAATAATATTTACAATCGCAGAAGGAAGCGTGCTAAAATATTTAGAACCAACAATAAGCCTAGCAAGAAAGTATGCAGTATCATCTTATTTACAACAAACATTAGACTTACTGCAACAACAAGTAGAAAGTGTATTTGGAAAAGAAAAAGAAAAACAAACAGGGTTAGGGGCGTGGTTTGGTTAGATGAGGAATTCCTGCAATCAAAACAATTTGTTCTTCTTCAATAATGCCTTCTTCCAAACCAAGCTTAACAGACTCCTCACCAACAAGATTAACCCCATCAGCATTGCGAAGTAAATCACCTGTCTCAACAGAAGACATTTGGTCGCCTTTGTAAAAGTCAACACTTAAGTCAAGTTGTTTACCATTTTCTTCAAATTTTTTACCTAACAAATTATCATCACAAACAGCAACAATCGTACGCTCATCCTTTTTATGAATTTTTACAATCATTTTCGCCTAAATTTTTGATTTCACAGAGTTTTTAGCACCACATGCGCCACACTTCATGAACGCAAAATCCCCCTCTTTTTTAATTTCAGTATCGGGTTTGCCACAATTTGAGCAAAGCACAAATTCATTAGCATACTGCTTAATCTTTTCATTAATACGAGTTGCGGCAATCTTACTGCCGAGAACAAGAAGGCCAGAACGATTAATTTCTCCAGGGGCTGCAAGCTCCTTCTGAATGTATTTTAACAAATGCTCAGGCTCACGGCGCAAAACACGCGCAATCTGCAAAAAATTACTAATAATACTCTTATTGCCTTCGATATGCCCCTTAACAATAGGAACTTCAAACCTTGCTTTTTCAAGCACAGACGCAGGCATACTTTCTCTAGCACGCTTTAACAATAGTTCATATTCCATCTCAAACAAAACAGACGTCAAGCATTTATAAACTTAATTGTTTTCCAGACGGCAAAACAGAAGCAGTTCCAAAAACATAAACTTTAAATACATCCACTCCAGTTAATCACCCTGAATAAGCATGCCAGAAGATGACAAGAAGTTCTCAAAACAACTAATAGGCAAAACAGTTGTCAGTAAATCAGGGAAAAAATTCGGAGAAGTAAAAGACATAATCTTCGAAACAAAATCAGGTGAACTTATACATTTAGTTCTTAAAAACCAAACCGCACAAGTAGAAAAATTAGAACTGGAAAAAAACAAGGATGGAGATATACTTATACCATACCATTCAGTCATAGCAACAGGAGACTTCATGGTAGTGGCAGAAGAAGACTTG
>CAYPAC010000085.1:1620-5735 GCA_964408615.1 uncultured Methanosarcinales archaeon | reverse complement strand
TAGCCACGGTAGCGTAATCAATTTGTTCAACTGACTCTTTTTTATTTCTTTTAAGCATAAAACCCACCCGCTTTTGCATACAATATAATAGCTTGCTTATAAATCTTTATTTCACAAAGAATTTTTGGTATCTTATCCGAGTGAGTATATCTTTCCATCCTTAATTATAACTACCGGCACAAGCAATGCATTATTTTCCTTGCTTCCATCTTCAGGGTAGTCTACTACAACGTAAATGTGTGTTGGAAATTTGTTTCTGTCAACAGGAAGTTCAAAGTATTGGACGTTTTGTTTCCAATAAATACTTTCTGGTGGCAATGATGCTGGCATTTTTGTTATGAGTTCTTTTGTTATTGTTTTGTCTCCAGCTATTATTTTGATTGGCACAGTTGGCGGCACTCTACCAGTTGCACTAAATTGTACTGTTAAGCTTATTATGTTTTCTCCTTTTTGTTTTGCTTTTTCATCACTGAAGCTTGCAGTAGATACTGTTTCGAGATTGATGTCTTTTGGTGTTTCTTTCACCCAGAAATCTGTTTCGAAGACATTGTTGTTTTCGTTTGATTCATAAACACGGTTGTCAGAATCCAACACCACTTTAAGGCGGTGCTTACCGAAAGGCAAGCCTGCAAACCTTCTGTAGTAAACAGACTGGCCTCCGAATGTTTTAGACCCACTTGAATCACTCTTTTTTTGTTCCCCATCAACTAAAACGTCATAAGTGAATGAATCACTGCCTTTTGGAAGATAAAGATGAACCAAAAAGGGTGTGTTTTCAAGTAAAACGTCTCCAACAGGCCCGAATTGTTTATCTGCATAATCTTTTGCTGTTGAAGAGTATTGCGCAACAGTTATTTTTTCAACAAAAATATCACCTTTTGCCTGCGGAGCTTCCCCAGCAATAGTAATTTCTGTTGTTATAACATTATTTTCCTTGCTTATTTCAGCATCATCTGTAGTTGCAACCACTTTAAGTACGTGTTTTCCAGACCACCATTTTTTGTTGCCAGAACCAAAACTATAAGTATAAGAATTAAATGCACCATGCTTTCCATAAGACATTGGAGGTATTAATCCTATTTCACCATATTTTTCTGTGGCAATTATTTCTCCATCAATACTTGTTGTAATGACAACATTTTTTGCAGGCTTAGTTCCTTTATTTTTGACTAATAGGAATCCCCAAATGACCCCATCACCAAGCTGGCTTGGCAACACATATTTGTCATTCTGCTCAAGCCAGTCCTCTCTCGGCAATTCTAAAACAACATCTGCCAGCTCTTGTTTTGGCTGTTCAACTGCAGGAGGTTTTGGTTGCTCAACAACAGGCATTAATGATTTTTCTTCAGTCACAACAATATCTGCAGTTATTGTATTATCAGCAGGATTTGCGTCTTTGTCTGCCTGTGCTGTTGCAATTAATTTATGCGTTCCTGCTGTGAGTGAAGGCATTGCAAAAGATAATGTTTTTTCTTTTCCTGTTGACCAGTCTTCAGGCCAGACTTCATCAATTTTTTGATTCAGTATTTCTTTATCATCTATTTTTACAATTACAACAACATTTTTACTTGTTTCATACTTAGCAATATTTTTTAAGCTTACACTGCCAAAAACAGCTTTATTTGTCTTAACTTCATTAATTGCTATATCTTTTCCGCCTTGTTCAAGCAGTTTATCTTTAGTAAACCAAAGTTTCAAGTCAGGCCACAATTGTTGTTCAGGTGTTTTAATAATGTTAAAATTCACAACACCAACATCATTCGCAGGATTTGTGTCACCTTTTGCTTCCAAACGGAAAACCAACTTATGACTGCCTAAAGACGATGGAAATGTATCCCTTTGAATAAATTGTCTGGTTTTTGTTTCACCAGGCTTCAAATCACTTGCGAGAAATCTTTTAACTTCAAAAGTTTTATCATCTTCTCTCACGTAAACATCAACAGTTTTAACTTCTTCACTGCCAAAGTTTGTTACTGAAACATCAACAAATTTTTCATAAGCTTGTTCAATTGCATTTTTATCAATAGACTTAGTTGGGTCTAATTGATAGTAAAAAACTGCGTCTTTAAAACCAACATCAATATTGCTTGGCTGTTCAACTGCAGGAGGTTGTTCAGCACCAGGCACTATTATTGTGCCTTTGACAATATTATTATTCAAGTTTGTATCTCCAACAACTTCAAGAGTGAATGTAACTTCATGTTTGCCTGGCTGAAGATTATTAATGTCAAAACTTACATCTCTTGAACCAGTGTAAATAGTTTGTTTTTGTGGCTGTGCATCATCAATACTCATTAACACATCTGCTTTTCTAATAGGTGTTCTGCCTTCATTACTAACAGAAACAGTTGCAACTAACTGAAGTTTTGTATCAATCGCATTTGTATCAACTGGCGTGCTGAGAACAGTTCTTTGGTTGTTTACGTATGAAAATTTAAGGTTTCTTATTAATCCATCAACAAGTATTGTGAAAGGAATTTTTGCAACATTATTATCAAGATTAATGTCATCTTTTGCAGTCATTCTAACAATTAATTCATGCTGTCCGCCTTCGAGTGTTGCGGGCAGGAAAAACCCATAACCAGAAGCTCCGCCAGGAGCAAGTTTTGAAATTGTTTTTTTCTCTTCAACACCGCCATCAACGCTAACTGCAATCTCCACACCAGTAGCTTCCACAGTGCCTGAATTTTTTACCATAATTGAAGGCTGTAATCTTTGCAATGGCTGAAGCTTGTCTTTATCAACCCACATACTCATTGATTCTTCATAATAAAAAAGCACATCTTTCAACTGCACATCAGGGCCTTGCTGAGTTGTCACTGCAGGAACAGCACGCTGGGGAATAGTGTCTGCTGCAGAAGGCGGCAATTCTTCTTTAGGACATTGTTTAAGTGCAGTGATTAATATTTTCTGTGCACCATACGTTGTTAACGGTTTAACACCAACATTTGCTATTGTTTGTGCAGTTGAGATTTTTTGCTGAGCTTCAGAATCACCCTCTTGGATAATAATATTTTGTTTTAATACAACTATAATTATTTGCTGAGCAGCTGACTGCATGCTACGCTCAAGCTGAGGCATTAATTGATTAACAAAAGAATCAGCACTTGTTGCCTGAGGAAGAAGCTCACAAATTGTAGGCTTTGATTTTTCCGCCCACAAATGTATGTTCTGGTCAATTTTTTGCATTGATTGCTGTAAAACTGTTGCATAAAGAGGTTGTGCTGTTTGCGGCAGTGTTTGTTGAGCCTGCTTGATTTCACTTTGAGTTTTTTGTTCCAATTGTTGAAGAACTGGCGTCATGTCAACAACATTGCCAGTTATATAGACAGGACCAAAAAAACCAATGCTTAACAATAAAAGAACACCTAATGCACTTGCCATGAATGGCGTAAGCTGAGGCAGTTTCATACACCCACCTCTGGCGGCAGTATTACTGTTGTTGTGCTTGGTTGTGTCGAGTATGTTGCTTTTGGTCTTGCAGTTTCTTCTTTGAGTTTTGCTGTTTGCTGTCGTGTTGGCGCACCAACTTTGAACTGGAGTGTTTGTTCATTGTCTGCAAGATTTGTTTCACCTTGTTTTTGGCTTATGCTTACTTTAAGCGTGTAAGATTCACCTGACTGCAATTTAAGATTTTTTCCATATGAATCTTCGTAGTTTATGACTTCTGTTATTTCAAGAAATCCGTTTTCTTTAATCAATTCTGTTGCATAGGTCTTTTTGTACAATACTTGGTTGTTTTTATCAATTATTTCAATAGTGTAGATTGGTCTGTATTCTTTTATTCCCTGATGTTCAATTTTGAATGTTGGCCTCCATGTTTCGTCAGGAGGAATTGAGTTAATATCTATCTGTCCACCAAACTTGGTTGTTATTCTATTTGAAAGTGTAAGCCATGCATTTTCTATAATTTGCGGTTGTTGAAAAGGTCTTAAACACGCTCCGTTTTGGCAACCATGCGGGCAGGGAAACGGAGTTGTTTCTTTAGGTGTTTTGCCATCAATACAACCTTGCTCAATAATGTGCGTTCCTTTGTCAACCTTGTCATAACGCAACAACCGGTTTCCCACATTGTCTGTGAATTCTATTTTGTTTGTGCAGTAATCATTGTGTGT
>CAYPAC010000085.1:0-1610 GCA_964408615.1 uncultured Methanosarcinales archaeon | reverse complement strand
ACACGACGCTCTTCCGATCTATCATTGTGTGTTTCTTGACCATAAGTTACTGTTCCTGCAACATACCTGTCATCACCAGGAGGATTATAACTTCCACCGCCAGCAGAACTGACAAAATAAGTATTGTCTGAATCAGTACAAGGTTGCATTGGTTGCGGTGATGGCGCAGGGGGTTTTGGTTGTTGCCCGAGTGCTTGTTGCATTTCTTTTTTTATCTTTTTTCGAATGCTTTTGAATGATGCTTCACCAGTTATTAAATCATCATCAGGCAGAGCATCAAACACAACTGCACCAACAAGAATTACAAAAACAGCAATAAACATAATCATTGTATGTTTTTGGTATAATGTGAAACTTTGTTTTGTCACACGAACAAATATTAATTAACTTTTAATAATATTTTATAACCCCTCAAGAGTAGTACGAAAAAAACATTTTAAAATAAAGAACAATAAGATAAAACAACTGCCCCTGTAGTCTAGCCCGGTCAAGGACACTGCCCTCTCACGGCGGTGACACGGGTTCAAATCCCGTCGGGGGCGTTTGGAATTCAAGTTCAGAGTTATAGACATTCTTTAAACCAAAGATTTATATATGAACTAACAATTCACATATGTGAACTAGTGGTTCATATGCATCAAATAACAGAAAATGAAAAAGAAATCATAAGATGGTTAGCTAAAGATTTTAGTACATACTACAATGCGCGCTCACTAAGCAAACAAGTACAAATGAGCCACAGAGGAACACTTAAGGCGTTAAAAAATCTTGAAAAGCTAGGAATTTTGAAAAGCAAAACAATAGGCAGAGCAATAATTTATAAAATACTTTATTGCGAATACACAAAAAAGCTTTTACCATTATTATTCTTTGAAGAAGCAGAGACAAAAACCAAAAGATGGATGGAAGAGTTCAAAGAATTAAAAGAAGCAAATGCGCTAATACTATTCGGTTCTGTTTTACGCGGGAAAGGTCACCATGACATAGACCTCTTGATAATTAGCGAAACAAAAAACACCAAAATATTAGAACAAAGAATAGAAGAAAAAAATAGAATACTAACCAAACCAATACATCCAATCTGGCAAACAATCGACGACTTAAACAAAAACATTAAAAATAACAACAAAGTTTTGTTAGAAATAATAAAAACAGGAATTGTAATAAAAGGACAAGAACTAATCACAAAGGTGCTCGGAAATGCCACAAATAGAGAATAAACTTAAATGGTGCCTGAACAAAGCAAAAAAAGAGTTAACAGAAACAAACAAGCATAGAGGATTAGTACAACTTGCACCAAACACAGAACTTGCTTATCAATACATAACAAAAGCAGAACACAATCTCAAAGCAATTGATTATTTCGCAAAAGGAGGATTCAGCGATTGGAGCATCAGTGCAGGGTTTTATTCAATATATCATTGCTTTCTAGCACTACTCGCCAAAAACGGCTATGAAAGCAGAAACCAAGAATGCACAATAGCAGCAATCGAACACTTAATAGAACAAAAGAAAATAGCACTAGAACAAAAATTTATAGACGCACTAAAACAATATGGTGAAACCAAACACGCAGAAACAACAGTAATCGAACTCCGTGAACAATTACA
>CAYPAC010000084.1:0-5737 GCA_964408615.1 uncultured Methanosarcinales archaeon | reverse complement strand
TGCTGGTGTTGGAAGGTATGTTACAAGCACGTATGCTACATTTTCTCTTCCAAGTTCGAGTTCAAGGCTTTTCATTGCAAATAGAAAAGGAATGTTTTCGTAGTCTCCTATTGTCCCGCCAATTTCTACAAGGGCTATGTCAAAATTGTCTGCAGACGCTTTTATTCTTTTTTTTATTTCGTCAGGCACGTGCGGGATGAATTGTACTGTTTTGCCTAGATATTCTCCTGAGCGTTCTTTGTCGATTATTGTTTTGTAGATTTGTCCTGTTGTTATGTTGTTTTTTTTTGGAATTCTTATGTTGAGAAAGCGTTCGTAATTGCCAAGGTCTTGGTCTATTTCTCCGCCGTCATCTGTTACCCAGACTTCTCCGTGTTCTGTTGGCCTTAATGTTCCTGCATCACAATTAATGTAAGGGTCTATTTTTATTGCTGTGACGCTGAATCCGTATTGTTGGAGTATTTTTCCTATTGATGCTGTTGCTACTCCTTTTCCTATTCCTGACAGCACTCCTCCGCTTACTACAATGAATTTTGTTGGCACAAGCACTGGCTCAAACAATTGTTTAAATAGTTTGTTGTTGAGCAAAATATAGTTGCAAATCCCCTAAAAACTTATATATTACATGCTACTATTTTTTATTAGGGGTTGGTACATGGCTGATGATAAGGATGTTGTTATAACGTATGAAACTTTGTATGATGCTTTTCGTAAGGAGAAGTCGCGTGATGAGCTTCAGCAGTTGTCCCCGGCTTTTTTGATTGATATTCTGAAGTATTTGAGGGAAAAACAGCAGGCTTTTGATGAAACTCAGGGCAAGTTGGATTTGTTTTCGTCTGCTGAGCGTGAAAAGCTTACTGTTCAATTGCAGAATATTAGAAAAATTTTGAAAGAATTATACGATCGTCGTGAGAAAAAGATTGTTGATACTGCTATTAATAAGTCTCGAACGCAGTCAAACATTATTGATACGTCAAATATGCTGGAGCATGAGAAGTCTTTGTACCGGAATCTTACTTCATTGCTTGACAAGTTTCGTGATAATATTTTAATTAAAATTTTTGAGCTGAAAGAGCCTGTTATTGAAACAAATGCTGAGCAAAAACAGGAAATTCCTCCGCTTGATGCCGAGCAAAAGACAAAGCTTGTTAAATTTATACAGGCTACGGAACAGTTTGTTGGAAAGGAGCTGGAATTGTACGGCCCGTTTGAGGCAAATGATGAGGCTTATCTTCCGATTGATATTGCAGACATTCTGATTAACAAAGGCAGTGCATTGGAAGCTGAGGAGGAGTAACATTTTTAAAGACTCAGCATTTTTGTTCAAGTTCTATGAAGCTTCCTAAATCGCGTTTTACTTTTTGTCCTACTTGCAGAAAGCATACTGATCACAAAGTTGCAGAGGCTAAGAAAAAGACTCGTGGTAGCGCTCACCCTCTTAGCTGGGGCAATCGTTTGCGTCCTAAATTAAGAGGGCGTATTGGCATGGGCAATAATGGAAAATACTCAAAGCCGCCAGGCGGTCGCATGTTTAACAGAAAGCAGAGTAAAAAAGTTGATCTTAGGTTTGAATGTACTGTGTGCAAAAAACAGCATATTGCTGGCAAGTCTTGGCGTGCAAAAAAAGTTGAATTTAAGGAAGTGAAAGCATGAAACGAGCATTGAAAGAAAGTGTTGCGAAATTTATCACTATTCGTTGTCCTAAGTGCAAGAATGAGCAGATTATGTTTGGCAAGGCATCTACTGTTATCAAATGTTTGGTGTGCGACAAAGTTCTTGCAGAACCAACAGGCGGCAAAAGTCGTGTTAAAGCAAGAGTGCTGGAGGTATTAGAATGAGCGAAGATATGAAGTATGCAAGTTTTTTATTTGACAGTCCTTTAGGTATTTTTGCAGGAATTGCGATGATGGTTGCAGGTGGCGGAATTGGGGTCGGTGCTGGATATTATGGGTATAATAGTGGAAATGTGCAAACACAAGTTGTTCGTGTAGAAATGGATTATCACGCCGCGCAAGTAATAAATAACAGGGCGCGCTTTGTTGAGGGTATATTAAAAGAACGTGGTAAAGAATTATCTCCTCAAGAATTAAGCGATATTCTGAAAGTATTGGCAGAACCGCCTTTTCGAGTAGTGAATTACGCGCAACCTGTTGAAAAGAAACAATAATAATTCTGCGCTACTCAAGTTTTTGTCTTTTTATTTGTTTTACTTTGTCAAAATCTGAATCATCGCTTAGAATTGTTGTCACTTGTAAATGTTCCATGACTGCCACATGAAGTGCGTCTCTTGGTTTTAATCTTGAATTTTCTATGAAAGATAGCGCACGAAGCGCGGTCAGCGATGGAACTTCTCTGACGGCAAGGTTTGGAAGAGAATAAATGTCTTCGATTGTTTTTCTGAGGAGGTGTTGTTTGTTGTTTTTAATAAGCACCCACATAACTTCGTCAAGTGCTAAAACAGAAGTAAATGCGCGTATTTTTCCTTCAACAATGTTTTTCTGGATGTCTCTTGCTTTTTCACCTTTCTTTGTCTGGTCAAGTAGTGCAAAAACAAAAAAGTTGGCATCAAGATATATCATTTTGAGAAGATTTCCTCGTACAATTTGTCGCCGTAAATAAATGTTTTTGAAACATTTCCTCCTTCTTTTTTCGCAATATTTTCCCATGATTTGAGTATGTCTTTGCCTTCAGCAACGA
Organism: uncultured Methanosarcinales archaeon; assembly: GCA_964408615.1. Lineage (GTDB taxonomy): Archaea > Nanobdellota > Nanobdellia > Woesearchaeales > ARS49 > JACQMU01. Next base: position 3,040 of record CAYPAC010000084.1, on the reverse strand, counting down.
ATAGGCGGAGTGCTTTTTCTTCAAGCTCGAGAAAGATTGTCTTATTCTCAGTTATTCCGAGATTTTCCCGAATTATCTTTGGAATGACTATTTGTCCTCTTGCACCAACTTTTGTTTTGAATGTTAGCATAACTTCTCGTAATAGCATTTAATATTTAAATCTTTCTGATAATAAATATGAATTTTTCTGATTATAAGTATGAATAACGCGTACACCTGAAAAGAAACAGGAATGATTTTATTAATCCGCTGCTGACGCGCGACGAGGCGGGGTTGTATGCAGTGTGGTTCTTGACGTGCTCACGAATTCCAGGACATAATTTTCTGAATATATAATAAAGGCAGTATATTTTTATTATTTATTGCGCCTTTGTTATGTTTGCCGGAACTTACTATTTGTATTATAATAGAGGACGAAAGTAAATAATAATAGTCGTCCTCTATTAATAAACAAAGGCACATCGACAAAACTATTTTACCAATTTTAAGATATTAATTACTTAGTGCCTTCGTTATAATTATTAAGTTCCGGCATTATACTTTGTTGAAATTCGTGACATTTAAAAACAAGTGTCATTTATTGTGTCGAATGCTGCTTAAAAAAAGTGTTTTTCCTCAGGAGGATGAGCTTGTTCTTTGCACTGTGACAAATATTCAGCCTCATTCTGTTTTTGTCACTTTGGATGAGTTCAGTAACCGTACTGGTCTTGTTCATATTTCTGAGGTTGCTCCTGGTCGTATTCGTAACATGCGTGATTTTGTTAAGGAGGGTAAAAAGATTGTTTGCAAAGTTCTTTTGGTTAATAAGGAAAAAGGGCATATTGACCTTTCGCTTAGGCGTGTTAATGAAACGCAGAAGCGTCAGAAACTTAATGAAATTAAGGAACAGCAGTTGGCTGAAAAAATTGTTGAGCATGTTGCCAAACAGCGTGGTGAGAGTGTTATTCAGTTGTATGAAAAGGTTGCTGAGAAGTTGTTGTCAGAGTATCAGACTTTGTTTGGTGCTTTTGTTGCCGTGTCTCAGGACATTGTTTTACTGGAAAAGTTTTTGGATAAGAAAGTTGCTAAGGACTTAACCGACGCTATTAAGGCGCGTATCAAGCCTCCTGAGGTTGCTTTGTCAGGCGACTTAATTATTTCAAGTTATGCTCCTGATGGGGCGTTATTAATTAGGGATGCTTTGACAGGGGCTGTTTCAAATGATGCTGCCAGAATAAGGTATAAGGGTGCTGGCACTTATCATGTGCTTGTGAAGTCTGATAATTACAAGAGTGCTGAGAAAATATTAAAGGATGTTGTCGGCAAGATTTCAAAATTCAGCGAAAAAAACAAGTTGTTGGCTAGTTTTAAGAGGCATGAAGAATAATGAAGCATATTTTGTATTGTCATAAGTGTAAAAAATTCACGATGAACAAAGTTTGTTCATGTAATTCTGTTACAATGACTGTTCGTCCTGCTAAATACTCGCCGTTGGATAAGTACGGTGTTTATCGCAGAAAAGCTAAAGAGTCTGAACTTAAGATTAGGGGGTTGTTATGACTTGGGAAGTTGTTTGGTCTGCAAAAAAGCCAAAGTTAAAAAGTCCTGTTTTGATTGCTGGATTGCCTGGTATTGGTAATGTTGGCAAGATTGCTGTTGATTTTTTGAGGCAGGAATTGAGGGCTAAAAAGCTTGTTGAGTTTTGGTCTGGTGATTTGCCTCATACTGTTTTTGTGAATGAAAAAAATCTTGTTGAGCTTCCAAGTATTCAGTTGTGGCATGTTTTGACTCCAAAGAAAGATATTCTTTTGCTTGTTGGCGATGCTCAGCCTGTTAATGAGGCAGGTTGTTATGGTTTTTGTGAAACAGTTATTAAAGTTCTTAAAGAGCTTGGTTGCAATGACGTAATTACTTTAGGGGGTATTGCTCTGCGTCAGGTTCCTAAAAAGCCGCAGGTGTATTGTATTGGCACTAATAAAAAAACTGTTGCTGAGTTTGTTAAAGACACTTCTTTGAAAACAAATTTGTATGGTGTTGTGGGTCCTATTATTGGCGTTACCGGCGTTCTTGCAGGTATTGCTTCAAAGCACGGATTGAATGCAGTTATTGTTCTTGCTGAAACTTTTGCGCATCCGATGTTTTTGGGCATTGCTGGCGCTCGCGAGCTTCTTCTTGCGATAGGTGCAAAGCTTGGCCTTTCTTTACATCTTGATTCTTTGACAAGGGAAATGAAGCATATGGAAGAAGAAATGCGCTTGCACCGCAAGGAAATGGCTGAAATTCAGCAGGGTGTTCTTTCAAAAATGAGCAATAAGGAACAAAGTTATATTGGGTAGTTGACGAAAATCTTTTATACTCAACATTATTTCTATTGCTTATGCAAAAAAGAGTTTTGTTTTTCGTGTTTTTGACATTTTTGTTATTGTCGCTTAATGTTGATGCTTCTCATTTGTCTAAGAGAAAGCAGGATGTTGTTCCTCAACTATACATGTCTATGCCTAGTGACAGCCAGGTTGTTGTTGGCAACTACATGACTGTTAGCGTTTTTTCTTCAAACACACGTATTAAGCAAAGTTCTCGCAAGAATAAGGATGGTGAGGGGCATTTGGAAATAAGTGTTGATAATGGTTCTCCTTTGACTGTGTACAGAACATCTTATCGTTTGAACATTGCCAAGCTTGATGCTGGTTTTCACACATTGACGGTTGAGCTCGTGCAGAATGACGGCTCAAGCTTCAGTCCTGTTGTTAAAAATAGTGTTGAGTTTTCTGTTGTGCGTTCTGGTTTGGTGAGAATGAATGAATTGCAGAAACATCAGCGCCGCCAGAATCCTCAAAGATTTCATCCTGCCAGAGTTTTTTCTTGGAAGAGGATTTAACAAAGGTATTTAAATCATTGAAATTGTTAATTCTTGTTTTTGGGCTCGTAGCTCAGTCTGGCAGAGCATTCGGCTCTTAACCGAATGGTCGCGCGTTCAAATCGCGTCGGGCCCGTATTTTTCACGCAGAAACCATTATTTCTTCTTTTTTTACTGTTTTGAGCATTGCTTGCTTTATTAGTG
>CAYPAC010000083.1:0-5752 GCA_964408615.1 uncultured Methanosarcinales archaeon | reverse complement strand
GTCTTCATAATCAAAAAGTATTTTTACTTCTTTATTCTCTGATTGTGTATTTTTGTTTTGAAGTATATTTGTCAGTTGTGCTTGTACGTTTTTGTCTTCTAATGATACTGCATCATAAAGTTGGTTTACTGTGTTTTCATTGTTTAAGCGTTCAAGAATGGATGAGTTTATTAGTATGTTTTTATTTATGAAAAAGTTTACTATTTCTTTTTTTTTTGTTGTTGTATCTTTTTGAATCATTTTACTGTATTCCTAATTCTTCTGTTACTATTTTTTTTATGTTGTCATATAATGAAAGTGGTATTGAAAGGGTTATTTCTCTTGTTCTGCCGTATCTTCCTTTTGAAATGACTTTTGCATTGACTATTCCTAAAAGATCAAACTCTGCTATTATGTCAGATATTCTTCTTTGAGTTAATGGTCTTAATCCTGTTGTTTGACATATTTGCTGGTAATATTCATAGATTTCTCCTGTAAACAGGGTTGAGTCTTCTTTTTTTAGTTGAAATATTGAAAAAAGTGTTGCGTGGTATTGTTTTGGCTGGTTTTTTATTAAGTCAATAAGTCTGTCTTTTTCTATTTTTTCTTCTGCAAAATCTAAGTGTTTTAGTAATACTTTGTTTGAGTTTTCTCGTTCTGCGAGTTCTCCTGCTACTCTTAATAGTTCAAGTGCTCTGCGTGCATCTCCATGTTCGCGTGCAGCATATGCTGCGCATTTTTCTATTAATCCTTGTTCTAAAATAGCGTCATTAAATGCTAATTTTGCTCTTTGTGTTAATATTTCTTGTATGTGGATTGCATTATATGGTGGAAATACTAATTCTTCTTCTGATAATGAGCTTTTTACTCTTGGGTCTAAATATTCTGTAAACATTAAATTATTTGATATTCCTACAATTGTTATTTGTGCTTGTTTTAGTTCTGCGTTTATTCTTGTTAGATTGTAAAGTATTGAGTCCCCTATTTTGTTTACTAATTGGTCTATTTCATCTAAAACAAGTATTATTATTTGTTTTTCTTTGTCTACTGCTTGAAAAAAATATGTGTATAATTCATCTGTTGGTAGTCCTGTTGGTGGCATTTCTTTTCCAAAAAATTTTATTAGTTGTGCAAGAACCCTGTATTCTGTATCTGCAACTTTTCTTAATTTGCAATTTATGTATATTATTTTGATTTGTAAATTTTTTTGTGTTGCTATTTCATTTAGTTGGTTTGTTACATATTTTGTTGTAAGTGTTTTTCCAGTTCCTGTTTTTCCATAAATAAAAAGATTTGATGGTTTGTCTGAATGAAGACATGGTGCAAGTATGCTTGCTATTTGTTGTATTTGTTCATCTCTGTGAAAAATGTATTCTGGTGTGTAATTTGACTGTAATATTTTTTTGTCTTTAAATATTATTGATTTATTTAAATATTTTTCAAAAAATTGAAATAACCCCTTTTCCATCATCAATTTTCCAAATGAAATAGAGGTATATAAGTTTTTAGATTGTTGAAACAATATTCCACACCCCTTCATTTCCTTTGGAATTTATTGTTTATTATTATATTTATAATAATAAATATTTATTTTATATATAGAAAATAAAGATGAATTTAAAAAATGAATTAAATAATAAAAATAATATTAATAAAACACTAAAACAATTCATAAACAATAAAAACAAACAAAAACAACAATTCTCCATACGAAATCAAGGACACACTAACAAGATTTTATTTAAAAACAACAACCTTTATATATAACTACTTAGAAGTAACAAATAGGTGTTTATTATGATTGTTCAGAAGGATTTTCTTAGTAAAATTAAAGATTTCGGATTAAACAGTTATGAAGCAAAATTATGGGCTGCATTATTATCTCGTGGTGTAGCTACTGCAGGTGAATTATCAGATATTGCAAACGTGCCAAGAAGTAGAAGTTATGATGTTCTTGAAAGTTTGGAACGTAAAGGTTTTATTATTCTTAAGCTTGGAAAGCCTTTGAAATATATTGCTGTTTCTCCTTCTGAAGTTATTGAACGTGTTAAAAAAAACATTAAGGAAGAAGCAGTAAAACAGGAAGAAACAATTGATGAGCTTAAGAAAACAGATTTGCTTAATACTCTTGTTGCTCTTCATAAGCAGGGAATTGATGTTGTTGAACCTTCTGAATTGACAGGTATTATTAAAGGAAGAAAAAACATGTATAACCACCTTATTTCAATGGTTAAGTCTGCTCAAAAAAGTGTTTTTTTAATAACAACAGAAAAAGGTATATTAAGAAAAGCAGATTTATTATATAATAATTTAAAAATTTTTAATAAAAAAAAACTTGTTGTTAAATTAATTACTTCTTTTTCTAAAAATAATGCAGATGTGTTTAAAAAATTAAATAATGTTGCTGAAATTAAAGGAACAAATAAAGTAAAGTTGCGTTTATGTGTTGTTGATGGAAAATCTGCTCTTATTTTTGCAGTTGATGATGAGAAAACACACCCTAATAATGATTTTGCAATATGGGTAAATACTGATTTTGCTGTCAAGGGATTTAATGATTTGTTTAATGTTCTTTGGGATTCTTCAGATTATATCACTAATTAAATGTTGTAAACCACAATTCTTTTATATTTAAATGTTTTTCCTTCTCTAAAAGATAAAGAGGTGGTATTATGACTGAAGATGCAATTTTAAGAATAACCTTATCTATTATTATTGCGACGCTTGCAGCAATAGTATATAGTTTAAGGTATATTGTGTTGATTGACCGGAAGATTGAAAGAATTGAAAAACATATTGATAAATTAGTTCATAAACTTATTGAAAGAAAAAAGCGTTAAACAATGGGTATAAAAAAAAGTGAAAAAAACGCGTCTCAAATAATTAATGATGTTTTTGAAATAGTTAAAAGAGAAGTTTCTGTAGCATCTGTTAGCAAAAAAACACCTCATTTAAAGAATTTTTTTTCTTTTGTTTTTTCAGGAAAGAGTTTTTCTAACAATAAATCAAAAGAGTTTGTGGTTAGGAATAGTAATATTGTTCAGGCTTTGCTTCGCCAGAACAATGAAAAAATAAAATGGAATATTTATAGTAAAATTAAGAACAACACAAATATTTTTGTTTATGGTTTGAATGTAAACATCACAAATGCTTTGGTGCACGCTGAAAATAGCAATAAGAAGTTTAAAGTTATGTTGACAAACTCGCCATTTAGCAAGTCTTGTAATGAGTTTGTTAAATTTTTGTTGAAGAATCATGTTTTTGTTGAATGGTGTCCTGTGAATGCTGTTCGGCAAGCCCTAAAAAAAACAGATATTGTTATTATTGGGGCAGAAGCAGTTACTCCTGAAAAAATCATTACTGAAATGGGTGGTGAATTGTTTGCAGAGCTTGCTTTTCAGAGAAATGTTCCTGTTTTTGCAGTTGCTTCTTCTTTTCAGTTTCATAAAATAATTGACTTAAACATACTTAAGAAGTCTGTTAATTCATCTCCATTTAAGCAGGTGTTTGAGAAAATAAATCCTTCTCTTATATCAGGGGTTATTTCAGAGAAGGGTGTTCATGAACATTCTGTTTTTATAGATATGTCAGAAATTGCTCTTGACGCACACTACTAACTTTAGTCTGTAGATAGGACGAGCAATTTCTGAGCATGCTCAAGTCTCTCAAAAGCGCAGCTTTTGTGAGAACTTACGAAACTTTGTTTCGAAAGTAACCACCTGTCGATAAATATGGTGGATGTTGTCACTTCACGCCACCTGCTTTAGCGGGTGGTTCTTGACATTGCACAAAATATCAACATTTAAATTATTTTTGTTTTATTTCTTTTTGTAGTGTTTCAAGTTCTTGTTCCAGTGTGTGTATTTTTTGTGTATTGTCTTCTTGTTCTAAAAGCTCGCCGCATTCAGGGCATTTAAACTCAAAGTCCGCAGCTTGTTCAAATTCAAGTCTAATACATTTGTTTTTGCACAGATAAAATATTGAATTTTTTTCTCTGTTAAGTCGTTCTGTTAGTTTTTCTATTTTTTTCTTTTTTATTTCTTCTGCAAGGTGTTTTATGTTTCTTATGTTAAAAGTCCAGTAATAAATATACCACCCTTTTTTTTGGTCTTTTTTTCTTATAAAAGTTACTAAATTTGCATTATAAAGCCTGTAAAGCATGTTTCTTACAGTGTTTATTTCTTGTTTGAGCTGGGTTGCGAGTTTGAATTCTGATATGTTTGATTTATTTTTGAGTGTTTTTACAAGTGGAAGAACATCTTGTCCTGCAACTTCTGTGATTACATCTTCAAATACTGTTTTTATCGTTATTTTTTTTCTGTTTTTTTTCTTTTCTATTTTTTTTTCTGTTTTTTTCTTTTTTTGTTTTCTTTTTTCTTTTTTGTGTTTCATTTTGTTGTTTGTTGTGTGAGGTCTTTAAATAGCTTTCCTCTTTTTTGAAGATGGTCTCTTGTTATGACAAAATGTTTGTCTGTTGTGTCAAGTTCTGCAGGGATAAAAAATTGCCATTGCTGGTTATTAAATCTCACCGCAATTATTGCTTCTGAGTTTGTTTTGTGCGCAAATTGTTGTAACTCTATTATTTCTTCTTTGTTAAAGTATTGGTAGTTTCCTTTGCAGGATTTGCATTCTATTGCAAGTCTTTTTGTTCTGTTTGCGGCTATTATGTCTGGTGCAGGGTATTTTATTGAGCCTGAACCTGCTACTCTGCACGCTGCCCAGTCATTTGTTTGCCAGAATAAGTGTATGAGTTCTCTTTCTGCGTTGCACCCTTTGCTTTTTCTACTCATGTTTTTTCTGTTAAGGATTTATTTTCATAAAGTCTTTTGCGCAGATTATGTTGTCAAATGCGTTTCGCGCATCTTCTTCTATTTCATGTGTGTTTTTGTATCTTTGGCTGAAGTGTGTTAGTATTAATTTTTTTGCATTTGATTTTGATGCTATTTGTGCTGCTTCTAATGCTGTTAAGTGTAGTCTTTGTGTTGCTTTTTCTTCAAGCTTTGATGCGTATGTTGATTCACAGATTAGTATATCTGCATTTTCTGCAAGTTTGAAGCAGTTTTGTGTGAGTCCTGTATCTATAATGAAGGTTATTTTTTTTCCTTTGATAGTGTATGTTGCTTCTTCAGGAGTTATTTTTTTTCCTTGCCATGTTATTGTTTTTCCTCTTTGTAATTCTCCAAGGAGAGGTCCTTCTGGGATTCCTGTTTTTTTTGCGTAGTCTATATTTATTCGTTTTTTGTCTGCTTCAATAAAAGTATACCCAACACAAGGAATTCCGTGTTTTAATGGCAGTGCATGTATGCTGAAGTCATCTGTTTTTAAAAATTCTCCAGTTCCAACTTCTGTGACTGTTATTTGAAATGTTGGTCTCACATCAAAGGTATCAAATGCTTCTTTTATGTGTTTTTTTATTCCTTTTGGTCCGTAAATTTCCATTGTTGTTGGGGTTTCTGTCATTGACCGTGTTTGTATTAGCCCTGGAATTCCTAACACGTGGTCTCCGTGCCAGTGTGTGACTATTATTTTTGTTGTGTCTGTGATTTTTATTCCTGTTATTTTCATTTGTCTTTGTGTTCCTTCTCCGCAGTCTATTAGTATTCCTTCTTTTTTGTATTTTAGAAATATTGCAGAGTGGTTTCTGTCTTTTGTCGGGCTCATGCTACTTGTTCCTAAAAATGTTAGTTCCATTTTTATTTTGATGTTTTTGTTGTTTATAAACCTTGAGTTTCTGAGAATTGCTTATAAATAGAGTTTCATGGATCACTCTTCG
>CAYPAC010000082.1:4421-5901 GCA_964408615.1 uncultured Methanosarcinales archaeon | reverse complement strand
CGAGATCTTGCTAGGTGACTGGAGTTCAGACGTGTGCTCTTCCGATCTAGCGACCTTCTAAGAAGAATAGCCGCACAACACACACCCACAATAGAAAGAAAATTCGCGCATGACACAGAAAAAGAACACATAGTTCTACCAGAAATATTTGCATTCTACAAAGATGGAATAAAAATAGGCGAAATTGATTTTAGTACAGAAACATTTGTAATAAAAACCCACACAAAACACTTTGAGCCTTATGCATTAAGAATAAAAGAAGCATTTGACAAAGAGCACAAAAAATATTCATTATAAGCCACATACCTTTTTAAACAAGCACTTTCTCACCAAACAAGATGAATGAACAGCACATATTATGGACAGAGAAATACCGCCCAAAAACATTTGAAGAAATAAAAGGGCAGGACGAAATTGTAACAAAAGTAAAAATATTTGTGGAACATAAAAATATGCCCCACCTTATGTTTGCAGGCCCTGCAGGAGTAGGCAAGTCATCAATATCACTTGTTATTGCAAGACAATTATTTGGTGAAAACTGGCGTGATAATTTTTTGGAACTAAACGCATCAGATGAACGCGGGATTGATACAGTCCGAGTAAAAGTAAAAGACTTTGCAAGAACCAAAGCAATAGGGGATGTTCCATTCAAAATAATATTTTTAGACGAATGCGACGCGCTGACAAAAGAAGCACAACAAGCATTACGACGAACAATGGAAATGAATGCAAACACCTGCAGATTCATACTGGCGGCAAACTACAGTTCAAAAATAATAGAACCAATACAAAGCAGATGCGCAGTATTTCGCTTTAAACCAATCAGTTCTGAATACCAACATGAAATCATAAAACAAATCACCAAAAGAGAAAACATTCAATTAACTTCTGAAACAGAAAAAGCACTAATAGAAATAAGCGAAGGAGACTGCAGAAAACTTGAAAACACATTACAAAGCTGTACTGCAACAAAGAATACAATAACTCCAGAAAGTATATACTCAATGGCAGCACTTGCTCAACCAAAAGAAATCAAAAACATACTTCAACAAGCAATCAGCGGAAAATTCACAGACGCGAAAAATTCTTTATTTGACGTCATGACAAAATACGGGTTGTCAGGAACAGACATAATAAAACAAATACAAAAAGAAGTATGGAATCTTAACATACCACCACAAAAAAAAGTTTTGTTAATTGACAAATGCGGAGAAACAGAATTCAGAATGGTAGAAGGGAGCGATCAATTCATACAGTTAGAATCACTACTTGCCCATTTAGCAAGCGAAGCCATAATTTAGGAAGAGCTTCCAGAACTCTTAACAGTAAAGGTTGTTTGAGCAAAATTCTCGAAATCATAACCTGCTTCAAGACTAACTAACTGTTCGAAATTCGTCTTTGTAGAAACAGGCTGAGTACAACTAATAACTTTTGAACCTCCAAACAAAGGAACAAAACCCTCAGCAACAGACCCACTACT
>CAYPAC010000082.1:0-4411 GCA_964408615.1 uncultured Methanosarcinales archaeon | reverse complement strand
GTCAAACCAGTGCAGGAAACACCATTAAGCTTAGTATCAACCTTAACAAACACTTTGTCAGCCTTATTCTTCTGGGCACGATTACAAGAACTTTCTTTTTCAAAAACATCCCCTGTGCCAACCTTTTTGATTTCAAACACAAAACCAATCTTGTCCTTTGCACGAGCAGATTCCAAAAAATCACCAAACTGTAAAGGAGCGCCAGAATTAAGCACAGCTTTTTTTTCATTAATCTCACAAATGCCACCAGTTTCAGGACTTAAAATATTAGAACGAACACATAATTTACTTACAGCCATTGTTTTGTAAGCATAACAAACATCAGCACGCAAAATAAAATCCGCACTTGCGCCAACAATAGGACTAAAATGATTCAAGTCATTAAATTCAACAAATACAGGAGGACTTACAATAGTTTTTCCAGTACTATCCTTTTTTGTTGCAAGAATATCATCATCAGGAGACTTTGATAATTGCTCTTCTAACTTACTAAATTCAGAAGGATTAATACCAGAAAGCCTAACCTTTACCAAATTTTTAGCAACATCTGCCTCACCTTTATTATCCAGCTTTACAACAACATCAAAAGGGTCACGACCACCATCAAAAACTTCCTTACGAAAATCCTGAAATTCAACATCAATTCCAGCAATCCCCCCAATAAAAGGATTCACCAATTCAAGAGCGCTCTCATCAGAAGCACAAGCTGCCAACAAAAACACAGACAATAAACAAAACACCTTCTTAATCATACCAACTTCATTTTAACCACATTATATAAATTTTTCTACAAAATCTGCGAGTTCGCAAACTCACACAGCAGATTTTAACAGGAAAACATAGTTTATAACCCTATGAAGAGGAGAAAATATCCATATTCTTAAGCAAGCTTGTTTCATAACCATACCTAAGCTTTATGATTAAAGGAGTCAAATAAGCAGAGGTTCCACGAATACGATTAAATTCGCAATAAAACACACCCTGACCACCACGCAAGGGCACATGATTCTGGTCAACAGCACGACAACTGTTTTTAATGGAAGTATCAGAAACAATAATATCCTGCAATTCAACATAATCAAGCTCATTAAAACTCAAACCCTCAGTAAAAGGACTACATTTGGTTAAAGCAGACATACCATACCTAAAAACACGCCCACCACCCACATTACTAACATGAATTTTAAATTTAGTACTTCCAGGAGAAGGAAGCACTTCCACAATAGTAACCGCCACAGGAGCACCCTGAGTACCAGAACCAACATTTTGCGCAATACACACCTTCTGTTTTAACGACGGCGAAAACGGAGTTGGGTCAATACAAACCTGCGGACTAGCAATAGTTTCATAAGAATAACAAGCAGTAGCCAACACTTTAACAGGAAGCTGAGTAATACCCCTGTCTTTTAACAAAGCAATCCTGCCCTTAAAAAAAACAGTATCAACATCCCCCTGCTGAGTCACAGGATCTTTACCCCGCAAAGGAGGAACCTGCATGCCAAAAGTAGAAATTCCAGAAATAATAGACGGGTCAAAACCAGACAAATAAATTTTGTCACCAGGAGAACCAACATCAGCAGCACCACGATTTTCAATCTGAACAACAGCATTAAAATCCTCATTATCAAAAAGTCTTGGAGGAGGCAAATTATCCATAAAACTGATTTTTAATCCTTCAGAACCAGAACGAAAAGAAACCAATTGTTGTTCTTTAGTTTGCGTTGTAGGCTGACATGCAGCAATAATTAACAAGAACAGTGCAAATAACACACTCTTTTTCATTTTATAAAACAAAAATGTTTAACCTTTTAAAACTTTTTATTTCTGAGTTCGCAAGCTCACTCAAAAAATAAATATAGACACAGAATTACAGATTACACTAATGCTTTCTTCACATAAATCCGCTTAGACTTTTTGTCAACATAACCATAATCCAGCTTGACGTTTAACAAAGCAAAATGACTACCACGAGCTTTTTCAAAACCAGACGGCACAGTACAAACAACAGTATTTTCATTATCAGACAACCGCAATTCCTGCGGACGACAATCCAAAGAAAGCTCGGAAAGCACGCCACTAATTCTTACGATGTTAAACAATTCTTTGCCACCTCTTGGAGTGCAAGCATCAGCAAAACGATTCCTGTCAACAACAAAACCCTGACCAACATTCTTAATGTTTAAAATTATTTGAGGCTTAACCAAAGCAGGATTTTCGTGAGGCAAAATCTGAGGCGCTTCAATCCTCGTAACAGCAACAGGAGCACCCTGACCAGAAAAACTCTGCGCAGAAGGAGAACAAACAGTCTTTGGTTTAGTAATTGTTGTCGGCTCTGGATTAATACAAATCTGGGTGCTTACTTCAGTATGATAAGGATAACACAAATCAAGACTAAAACCAGCAGGAACACGAGCAACATTAGCACCAAGCTCACGAGCACGAGCAGACAATTTAATGATTTTAGACTCACCAAAAGGATTGAAAACAGATTTACCCTTCAAACTAAAACGACCAACAACAGAATTACGAGTAATTATTTCATTAGGAACACCAACAACAAAAACACCATTCTCAACATCAAAAGCGCCCTTATTTTCAACATTAAAAGCAATCTCAAATAATTGCTCCTCAAAAACATCATTAGGAGGAGCATTCTGCACAAAAGAAGCAACAACACCCTGAGAACCCTCATAAATTTTAGGAATAGAAACAGACTGTTTAGTAGGAATTAAAGGCATGCAAGCTGTTAAAAATAGCAATGTGATCAAAAGCAGTTTTTTCATTTTACACACTCACCTGCGCACGCACTGAAAAAGTTTTCTCCTTACTAAGCGCATAATCATAAACTACTTTAGCCCAAATCTTTTTAGCAACAGGAGTAGCACCACTACCAACCAAAGCACCATAATCACCAATTGACGTGCGAATTCTCAACGAAACAAGCTCAACACCAGCCAATTCTTTTAAGGCAATCAAGTAAACTTCCATAGCATCATCATCACAACCACTTTCATCAAGAATATCAGCACAAGAAGTTTTTTGCGCAACATCAGGATTCCCATTAACATCTTTCACAAACAAACCCTTAGGCAAGTACAAAATAATTTCCTTTAAATCACGAATTTTTCCAGCACCAGCATTATCAAAACTCACACCAACAGTAGGACCTACATTCTCTTTAAGGGCAACACCAACAGGCTGGTCACCAACACTCATGCCAACCCTCACAGGACCAGTAGTTGTTACAGAAGTAAAATCCCTTGATGGCAAAGAAGCTTTCCACTGCAACAACAAGTTTCTACGCTCAAGCTCATTCTTTTTTTCCTTATCCATAAAATAAACATCAAGATAACCAAAAGTCATAAACTCAAATCCCGCACTCATTTTTGCAATCCTCGAACCAGCACTCCATTCCTTAGTCTGTTCAGCAGGAAACACACAATCAACATCAATAACTCTTGAAACCTCTTCAGAAACATCAGTGCTACCGAACAATTCCTCAAGCTCAGGTGTAACTTTGCCAGCAATACCATCAACATCACATTTGAGATTTAGTTTAACATCAAAATCCAAAGCACGAGCAGTAATCTTAGTAAAAAAATTAATCGGCTCGCCAACAAAAAAAGTAGCAAGTTTTTGAGTAGTCTTAATTTCATCCATAAAAACACCCAACTGTTTTTTTGAACCAGAATCAACCCGCGACGTATAATACTCACCACTCGCCAAAGCAATCTGACGCTTAACATCACGCTGAATACGCTCAGAAATCTGCTAAGGAAAAATGTATTTAACACTGCCAGCAAGCTGTTGTTCAACTAAAGTAACACTTCTTGCAATAGCACTATCTTCAGGAAGCGTAGATGCGTATGTACTGAAAAAAGGAGCAAATACCATCAAAACAATAATAGCAACCATACCTGCTTTTGCATCAACCTTGGCAATAAAAACAAACAAAAAAACCACGCCAATAATCAACAAAAACAAAGGAGGGAAAGGAGTATAAACACTCAAAAAAAACAAAATAACAACTAACAAACCTGCAAAAGCAAGACCTTTAACAACACTACTAACAAAACCAAGAACATTAGGACTTTTAATCATCAACCAAATAACAAGCAAGCCGACAATGATTAATAAGCCGCCAAAAGCACCAAAAGACAAAGCACTAAATATTGCTGCAATAATGACACCAACAATTAAAAGAATTTTTCCAATACCATACTTATTTAATCTATATTCTGCTTCAAGTTTGAGTCCTTCCTTATATTTTTTAAATTTTTCAGAAGCCCACGAAGTCCCTGTATTTCCTTCTTTTTTTGTTTCTTCGTCGATTCGACCATCACAATCCCACTTTCACTTCCAACTTCACAACATTAAGCTCTGCCCCTTCACGCGCCCCAGCAACATAATT
>CAYPAC010000081.1:0-5918 GCA_964408615.1 uncultured Methanosarcinales archaeon | reverse complement strand
GACCACCAAAAAAAGTAAGAACAGACATTGGAGCAACAATGACACAACCAAAACAAACACGACAACAAGACCCAAAAAAAAAAAAAAAAAATGAAACAAAAACAAAAATTTAGAAAAGCACAAATAACATTCTTCATCCTTTTAGGATTTGCAATACTATTAGCACTAGTAATATCAACAATATTATTGACAGGAAGAACAGAAAAAAAAACAGAACAAACAATACTAACAACAAAAACACCACTAAGAATCCAACCAATAAAAGACGACATAAACAATTGCTTAATGCTAAGTGCAAAAGAAGCAATACAAAAATTAGGAAAACAAGGAGGATATTTGTACAAATCACAAGGAAGCACAACACCAGATATTTCACCCGCAGAATACGGAATAAAATATTTAGAATTTGACCAACAACAAACAAGATACTTAATAGACGAACCAATAGGAGATTTACAAAACCAGAACTTACAAACAATATTCTTCAGCACACCGCCAGCGTATCCGTGGCAAACATTTCCCTACGATGAAAACACAGAACAATACACGGGATACTACGGCATAAACCAACTGCCATACCTTTACAGACCAGCACCAAACTCAATACAAGAACAATTAGAAACATACATAGCAACCAACACAAAAAAATGCGTAAAATTTGAAAGTTATCAAGGACTACAAATAACACCCAACGAGCCAAAAGCCACACTATTTATTGCAAACGAAACAAAAAAATTACGAACAGAAGAAGCAGTACACTTCACACTAACATGGCCAATAACAGTAAAAGACACAACAAGCAACACGACAACAACCATAAGCGATTTTGGAACAACAATTTATTTTCCACTTGCAAAAGTATACTACAATGTCACTACAATGATAAACAAAGACGTGACAAACATCAGCTACGAACCAAAAAGCGAAGGAACTTACATTGTTACAATAACACCGCTTGACAAAGACAGTTTTGTTATAGTAAAATTCCCTGCAATATTTATTGACGACAAACAATACGAATTCAGATATGCAAGACACGCAAGACAGCCAGCACTGCATTTAGTAGAAGAACTAAAACAAGCAATACCAGCACCAACAGGAGAATATTTTGACACAATAAAAGTGCCATACGGAGCAAGAATAGAAATTAATGGAAATAGGATGACATATCCTGTTGATTGCGATGGACAAACACAAACAATAGAACTCACTGCATCAGACCCAGACGGTGAAAAAAACAACCAAAACATAATCTTCAAACTAAACCCACAACAACCAAAAACAGACAAACTAACAGGAAATGACTTACCAACAGAAATACAAGTCATTGCACAAAAACAAAACAATCCAGACAAAAAAGACCACCAAACATTTTACGCATACATATACTGCTGTCCAGACCAACAATGCACATAAAAACAACAATGTTAATCATCGGAGCAATTTTGATACTGGCAAGCATATCAACAAAAGCACAAACAGTAGGATGCTGCTGCGACGCAATAGGAGAAACAGGCTCATTCAAACCACAAAACCAATGCCCACAACCATTAGTTTTTTCAACAACAAACTTTCAAACAGTATCAGCAATAGAATGCGTTTGCATAACGCCAACAATACCAATAATATCAACACAACCAACATTAGGATGCACAAACCCATTAGCAAGAGCACCAGTAAGCTTTACAGCACAACCAGTCAAAGGAGAATTAGCTGTACGATTAGAATTTGTACTACCCTGCCAAACAGACTATGTAAAAATAGAAAGATGCCAAGGACAAGCATGCACAAATTTTCAACAAATAAATCTCATACCACCACAAACATTCTATACAGATGATTCAACAGCATTAAGATGGAACACAGACTACACATACAAAATAACAGCACGCTACAACTTACTCGGAGATTCAGAACCAGCAATTGCCACTGTCAATACAGGAGACATAGAATGCGGATATAAATATGATTTAGGACAGTTTTGTGTTGACACACACAGTTATGAAAAACAAGAACCATACCTAAAAACAAACGGATACTCAGGAACATCAGCACAAACATTCAGAACAAACTTCAACATAGCAATAACCAACCTGTTTGATGGAAGATTAAGAAAAGCATTCATGTGCGACCAACAAAACAAATTATCATCACCAGTCATAAGCTGTCCAATTGGACAAAACTGCGTTGTACAAGCAGGAACAGCAAGATGCATGGACAGCAGCCAACCATGCACGACAGCTACAAACATATTTGGTTTGTTCTCTACAATTGACAATTGCGAAGGAACAATACAAGACAAAAAATACTGCTTTTTAGACAAATCATTCTCAATAGTAGACACATGCTATCCGTGCAGTTCACGCATGCACTGCTACGACTACAAATCACAAGATGCATGCACACGAAACAACTGCGGCATAGGAAACTGCGAATGGAAACCAATATTTGAAGACATTGGAATTGGAGTATGCATTGACACAAGATTCAACAACTGCCCATTCTGCAACCAACAAGGAACAGACATAGCACCAAACAAACAAGCATTCAATAAGATATTTGATGCATGCACACAACAAAAAGCACAAGCACTCTCAACAGAACAAAATCCCTGCTTCTTCCAAGAACTATTAGAAGGACAAGCATTCGCAAGCACGTGCGACACAATAACCTGCAGAAACTACACAACAAAAGCACAATGCGGAGCAAACCTGCAATACGGAGTAACATTGGCAGCAAATAACTCCATATTAACACCAAGCCAAGACATGTGCGGACTAAAAGTCTGTCAATGGTCAGATAATTTAGGATGTGTAAAAAACGCAGACGGCACACCAACAACACAACCACACTGGCAAGACTGCGACACAGAAAAATGTGAAAAAGACTACTTTCCACCAATAACAACAATAATACCAACAGGAACAAACGGAAGATATGACAGTTTTATCATCAAAGTAACAGACTACATTAACAGAACAACAATAACAACAGAAAAACAAGGAACAGCAAACTACACAACATACGTCTGCGTCTACAAAACAGGCGGAACACCATGCACACAATTCACACAATTAACAACAACACAACTAAACATAAATGACGCAACACTACAACTACAAGACGGAACAAAACCAATAGGAAGCCTGACAACAGGACAAAACACGCTGCGATACTACACAACAGACCCTGCAAAAAATGTAGAAACAATAAAAGAAGTCAGCTTCAACGCATGCCAAAATTGCGCAGGACCACTAATACTAAACTTCACAATAGAAAACGCACGATACATAAATGGAATATACTACACATCAGACACAAGACCAATAATAACAATAAAATTCAACAAACAAACAGAGCTAACAAGCATAACACTAAACGGAACAACATTCATCCCACTAAGCAAAACAGCATCACCAGACGGAACAATATATGTAATAACAACAACATCAGCACAACAACAACTGACAGACGGAACATACACGCTAACATTCAATGCAAAAGACATCAATGGCAATTATTTAGATGAACCATACACAGTACCAATAACAGTCAAAACATCAACAGCAAGCGTAAGCATAACACCAACAAACACAACAGTAATCACAACAAACACAGCAACACTCAACATCACATTCAGCGAACCAGTAAATTTAGTCAACGTAACAATACAAGAAGAAATATTCACAGGAGACTACATCAAAAAATATGCAAACAAAGAAATAACAACACAACTAACAACAAAAGACAACAAAACATACACACTAATACTAACAGGACTAACAGACGGGCCAAAAAACATCAAAATACAAGCAAACGACCTAACAGGAGCACCAATCACGGCAAGCTCAACATTCTACGTCAACACAAAACCACCACAAATAATAATGACAACACCAAGATTCGGCATAGCACCAAGTTATGTATTTGATATAGTGATTGAAACCAGCACAAGCAGAGGCAATGGAACAGTGTCGTTAGTAACATGCAAATGGGTATATGACACGCCAACAGCGCCAAACAAACAAGACTTCCTAAACTTTGCAAATTTTGATGTAGAAAAAGACAACAAACACATACTAACAACATTCAATAAAATACAAGTAGAAGACAACGAAACACACCAACTGCACGTATACTGCAAAGACGACAAAGAAAACATTGTACAAAAAACATTTCAAATAAGAGTAGACACAGTACCACCAAACATACTAACAGCATTCGCAGGACCAAACACAATAACAGAAGAATACTACCCAGGAAGCGGAACTTACCAAACAACACTAAAAATACAAACAGACAAACCAACATTCTGCAAATACAGCGCATACACAAACAACTTTGAAGCAATGGAAGGAACATTCCCAGGATATGAAGAAGAACCAAAAACAATACACATCACAGAAATATTTGTCACAGAACCAAAACAATACACTTATTTTGTACAATGCCAAAGCATAGCAGGACTCCCATCATTAAGCAAAACAATAACATTTGATGTAAATACAAATCTCAGCTTTAAGGCAACAAGCACAACACAACTATACTCCAACAAAACAAACTACTTCCTAAGCATAGAAACAAACAAAAGAGCATACTGCTACTACGGCACAGACGAATTTTCAATAACAAACTGCATGGGCAACTGCAACTTTACAACAACACACCTACAACCAGTCAGCGCACCAACAGAAGGCAACATAACATACTACGTCCAATGCACACGCGCAGCAACAGGAGAAACAACACAATTAATGAAAATAACAACAATAATAGACACAACACCACCAACAATGAGCTACGTAAATATAGAAGGAATGCCCAACGAGCCAACAATCTCACCCTACAAAGACAAACTGATAGTATCATTCTTAGGAACAGACGACAAAACACCAGTAACACAATACTTGGTAACAGTCAAAAAAGCAACAACAGGTGAAATAATTTTAAGCAAAAGCATAAGCGCGCGAACAGACGGACAGCCATTCCTATTCCCAGAAATAAGCAACCTCAATCTACAAGACAAAGAAAAATACATTGTGTTAGTACAACCCGTCAACATTGTCGGCTTAATTGGCGAGACAATGGAAAGTAAAGTCATAACAACAGATTTTTCAAAACAAAAACCAGGAAAACTAATAGGAGAAAACTGTGCACGAGACACAGAATGTGCAAGCAACTACTGTCAAGCAGGAAAATGCGCACAAGCATCCTGTACAGATGATGAAAGAAATGGATTAGAAACAGACACTGACTGCGGAGGAGAACAATGCGACAAATGCAAAATAGACCAAAAATGCAGAGTAACAAGTGATTGTTCATCAGGACTATCATGCAATTTCGGCATTTGTCAAGACCTTGGACCCTGCTTTGATGCAATACTAACAGAAACAGAAATACACAGCGAAACAGACATAGACTGCGGAGGAGCATGCCCGCAAAAATGTGCAGAAGGAAAACGCTGTTTGACATCAAGCGACTGTGAAGACACACTATTCTGCATAAGCAACACCTGCACGGCATCAACAGAAGGAGACAGCGACAATGACAGAGTCCCGGACGACATAGACGCATGCCCAAACACACCAATCGGCGAAACAGTGGATGAGAAAGGATGCGCAGACTCACAAAGATACAGCATGGGAGATGAAATACCTGACTCATGGAGACTAAAATACTTCAAATGCATTGAATGCGCAGAAGCAGCAGGATATGCAGATCCAGACGGAGACGGATTAACTAACATAGAAGAATATCGCTTGGGAAGTGATCCCACAAATCCAGCAAGCCCTGAACAAAAATCAGCAGTAAGAACAATGCTATGGATACTACTGTGGTTGTTAATATTAGGGGTATTAGGCATAGGAGGATACGCACTCTACAAGTATTACGAAGGAACCAAAGAAAAAAAGCCACCA